>JANWJQ010000117.1 GCA_025451875.1 Rhizomicrobium sp. | reverse complement strand
CGGACTTAAAATCCGTTGGGCCGCAAGGCCTGTGCCGGTTCAAGTCCGGCCGCCCGTACCATCCTGCGCTGCGAAGCAGCGAAGGATGTCTCCCGAAGCTCCGCAGGAGCGCAGGGAGCCTGCCGTTTGCTCGCGCAGCTCCGGGTGGCAGGCCAGCCTTGGCTTGCGAGGCGCAAGAAGGTTGCCGCAAGCTACGGCTCCGCGAACAACCCTACATCGCGGCCATGGGTTTGCCGGGAGATGCCGCCGGCGTCGGCGCAACGGCATTTGTCGTGGTGACGGTGGGCGCAGGCTCCGTGACGAAAAGCCGATAGGTCGATCCTTTGGCGATGAAATCGATCGCGCGCAGCAAGGCCCAGACGCTCACCAGCGTGATGACGATCGGCGCGCCGTTAAGGCCAAGACTGGCCATCACATGATTGGCGCCCATCACCCCCGCAGCAGCCGCCACCAGAACCCAGCCGATGGCCGCCATCGCCACAAAGATAATGCCCAGCCACAGGGCGATCTTGTCCGCCCAGATGAAATGCAGGTGGTTTCGAATGTTTTGCACGGCGCAGCCCTTTCCCGCTGCTGCAACGCGGGTATCGCAAATAAGGTTGCGCCGCTTTGCAGCTATCAGAACAATGGCTCCCATTGATTGAGATGGGGTGCAGATGTTTTTCGGCAATAGACGCGAAGTTTTGGCAATGGGCGCGGCGATGGCGGCAAGCAGTTCCATCCCGGCACAGGCTTTGGCGAAAACGCGCGGGAAACCGGCAAAAGAGGCAAGCGGCATGATCATCGTCAATGCGCTGGGCGGATTGGAAAATCCCAATCTCGCGCTCGTAAAGCCGCAAAGCGACAACCCCGTGGCGATGGACGATGTGGACATGGACGGCCGCGCCATCGCGGATGCCCGCGCCTCGGGCCTTACCGCGGTGAACGTCACACTCGGCTATGTTGGCGGGCCGGAAGAACCTTACGAAGAATCCATCCGCACCATCGCCATGTGGGACGATGTGCTGCGCGCCTATCCGAACGATCTGCTGCGGGTCGAAAAGGCGTCGGACATCCAGTGCGCCAAAAGCGAGAACAAGATCGGCATCATCTACGGATTTCAGAACGCCACGATGATGGGCAATGACGCATCGCGCGTCGCCACCTTCGCAGGCCTCGGCGTGCGCGTGATCCAGCTCACCTACAATCCGCGAAACCAGCTGGGCGATGGCTCCATGGTGAAGGAGAACAAGGGCCTCACCGAGTTCGGCCGGGAAGTCGTTGCGCAGCTGAACGAACATCGTGTGATGGTCGATCTCTCCCATTCCGGTCAGAATACATGCCTGGATGCGGCGCGGGTGTCGAAAGCGCCGATCTCAATCAATCACACCGGCTGCCGCGCGTTGGTCGATCTTCCGCGCAACAAGACCGATGAGGAGCTGAAGCTGGTCGCCGGCAGAGGCGGCTTTGTCGGCATCTATTTCATGCCCTATCTGAAGATCAACGGACATCCGCACGCCGAAGACGTGGTGGCGCATATCGACCATGCCGTGAATGTCTGCGGCGAGGATGCGATTGGATTCGGCACCGACGGTTCTGTCACGCCGATCGACGATCTCAACCAGTACCAGTCCTTCCTCACCAAGCAGATCGAGGATCGCGCGAAGACGGGATTGGGCGCGACAGGCGAACGTCCGGATACTTATCCTTTCGTGATCGACCTGCGCGGTGTTGATCAGTTCCGCAAGCTGGAAAGCCTGCTGAAGGCCAAGGGCTACAGCGAAGCCCGGATCGAAAAGATCATGGGCCGCAACTTCCTGCGATACGCGAAAGAGATTTGGGGCTAGGCGCTCTTCTTCAATTCGAAATCGCTCGGATTGGGCCTCAGCGTCGCGCTCCAGTAGTCGACCAGCGGGAAGGGCCAGTTCTGGCTGACGCGGCCCTTGGCGTTCTTGTACCAGCTCGTCACCTGCGGCGCACCCCAGGCCATCATCTTGTTCGCTTCGTCGACCTTCACATTGAAGCTGTCGTGAACATTCTCCTTCGGCTCGAGAGTCGCGTTGCCGGTCTCGGCGAGAAGGCGCAGACAGCCCATGATGTAGCGCACGCTGCATTCGCTGAAGAAGATGATGGAACCGTTCACCACGATATTGGTGTTGGGACCGTAGATCATGAAGAAATTGGGAAAGCCCGGCACGGTCATGCCCAAATAGGCGCGTGCGTCGCCGTTCCACTTGTCGTGCAGCTCCACACCGCCCCGGCCATAGACCTTGAAAGTGCGCAGGAAATTGCTGGCATGGAATCCGGTGCCGTAAATCAGCACGTCGGAATCATATTGCTTGCCGTCCTTCGTCTTCACGCCGCTCGCATTGATCTCCGCGATCGGCTCGGTGACGAGTTCGACATTGGGACGTTTCAGCGCCTCCACCCATTTGCCGTTGTCGCGCAGCGAGCGCTTTCCGCCGAAGGGATAATCCGGAATGATCTTGTCGAAGAGCCACGGCGCGTCGTCGGTCTGTGGCTTGATCGCGGCGGTCAGCATCTCCCGCAGCAGCGCGTTGTTTGGCGATACCGCATTGGGCGGGCCGTTCCATGTGGGATCGGTCTTCACGAATTCATAGATACCGTCGGTCAGCATCCAGAACAGCCAGAAGCGATACCATTTGTCGTACATGGGAACGTGCTCGAGCAGCCATTTTTTCCCCTCGCCGACCTTGTCGTGATAATCCGGCGTCGGCCCCAGCCAGGGCGGCGTGCGCTGGAAGACCTTCATCTCTTTCACATCCGGCGCGATCTCCGGCACGAACTGGAACGCCGATGCGCCCGTGCCGATCACGTTCACGCGCTTGCCCTTGAGATTCACGTCATGCTGCCATTGCGCGGAATGGAAGGCCGGGCCCTTGAACGATCCCACGCCCTTGATGTCCGGCATCTTGGGCTGGTTCAGTTGCCCCACTGCGCTGATCACCGCGTCGGCGATGAGCGTTTCTTCCTTGCCGTTCTTGTCCTTCGTCTTCACATGCCATTTCGACGTCTTCTCGTCGAAGCGTGTTTCCAGAACCTGCGTCTCGAAGCGGATATTCTTGCGCAGGCCGTATTTGTCTGCGGTGCGCTGGAAATAGCCGAGCAGAACGTCCTGCGTGGAATAATGATAAGGCCAATCATGGTTCGGCTCGAAGCTGAACGAATACATGTGGTTGGGATTGTCCACACGGCAGCCAGGATAGGTGTTCTCGAACCATGTCCCACCGACATCGGGATTTTTCTCGATCACGTCGAAGGCGATCCCGGCCTGCTTCAGGCGGATGGCGGACAGAATGCCGCTCATACCCGCGCCGATCACGACCACCCGCAGCGTCTTGCGCGCGGCGCTCAATTTCTCGCTCTCCCAATGCGGATGCTTTACGTCCTCGCCGGTAAGGCCGAGCTCTTCTTCCATGAAAGGCACATAATGTTCGGGAATGTCCGCGCCCGCGATGAAGTTCATCATCTTGCGCACGGTGGCGGCCGAAGGCGGCGGCGGAAGCTTCTGTCCGTTCATCAGATAGGTTTCGATTGCTTCCTTGGCGCGCGCGCGAATGGCCGCCTGCTGCGCTTCGGAATAGCCGCCAAGCCGTCCCTCGGCGAAGAAGTCGTAAACCGGCCGCGGAAATTCATCGAGGATGGAAGCGTCACCCGTCACATGCACCAGCGCCATCAAAAGCGCGGGCAAATGTGCCTGCTTCAACCCAAGGTCCAGAAGTTCTTCGCGCGCCATGTTTTTGTTCTGCTTGAGCGTTTCCGGCGCAAATGGAACGCTGCCGCGCAGCTCCCGTCAAGCAAACGAAAGCGCCAAAAGAAAAGCGCCAGTCCCCGCGAAGAGACCGGCGCTTTCCGTAACGTCGCTTGGCGTTACCAGATGTGGACGCGGTTCTCCGGCGCGAGATACAGCTTTTCGCCCGGCTTCACGTCGAAGGCTTTGTACCAGGCATCCACATTGCGCACATTGTCGGCGCGGTATTCGCCAGGTGCGTGTTCATTGGTGAGAATCTGCCGGCGCAGCGCCGCTTCGCGCGTCTTCGTCCGCCACACCGTTGCATAGCCGAGGAAGAATTGCTGCTCGCCGGTGAAGCCTGCCTGCCGCGGCGCGGGCTTGCCATGGAGCGAGGCCAGCCATGCATCATGTGAGGCGTTGAGGCCGCCCAGATCGGCAATGTTCTCGCCCAGCGTCAGCTTTCCGTTCACCGCCAGATCGGGGAAGGGTTTGTAGCCGTCATATTGCTTGGCCAGTTGATCGCCTGCCGCCGTGAAGTGGTCCATGTCGGCTTTCGTCCACCAGTTCGTCAGTTCGCCATGCGGCCCGAACTGCGCGCCCTGATTGTCGAAGCTGTGGCTGATCTCGTGGCCTAGTGTTACGCCGATGCCGCCATAGTTTACCGCCGCGGGCGCATCCGGATCGAAGAAGGGCGGCTGCAGGATAGCGGCGGGAATGTTCACGGCGTTCTGGAGCGGCAGGTTCACCGCGTTCACCGTCTGCGGCGTCATGCACCACTCGCCACGATCCACCGTCTGGCCAAGACGGCCGATCCAATATTGGTAGTCCGCCTCTTCGGCGCGTAGCTGGTTGCCCAGCGCGTCGTCTTTCACGATCTTCACATCGGCATAGCTGCGCCAATGTTCGGGATAGCCGACGCCGACATAGAACGCGTCCACCTTCTCCTTCGCCTTGGCGCGTGTGGCTGGATTCATCCAGTCCAGATGATCGATGCGCACTTTCAGCGCGTCCTTGATGTTCTTCACCATTTCCTCGGCCTTGGCTTTCGCCGAAGCCGGGAAATAACGCTTCACATAAAGCTGTGCCTGCGCGTCGCCGAGCGCGGCATTGGTCGCATTCACGGCGCGCTTCCAGCGCTCCGCCTGTTGCGGAACGCCCGAAAGCGTATGCGCATAGAAGTCGAAGCTTTCATCCGCGAAAGCTTTGGGCAGGAATGCGGAGTGATCGTCCACCGCATGATAGGCAAGATAGTCGCGCCAAACCGAAACGGGCGTGATCTTCACGATGGATGCGATGCTGGAGATCGCCGCCGGCTGCCAGACAATGAAATTGTCCTGGCCGGAAAGCCCCGCCGTGTCGAAATAGGCATTCCAGTCGAAGCCTTGCGCCTTGGCCGCGAAGTCCGCGCGTTTCCAGGCGTTGTTGGCCTTCAGGATGTCTTCGGAATCCACGCGGCTTTCCTGCGCGTCAGCGATCTTCTTCTCCAGATCGAAAATCGCCTGCGCTTTCTTCACCGGGTCCGCCGTGCCCATCAGCGTCAGCACTTTGGTGATGTGTGCGATGTATTTCGCGCGGATATCCGCCATCTTGGCGTTGTCGGTGAGATAGTAGTCGCGATCCGGAAGTCCGATGCCGCCCTGCAGCATGTAAGGCGTGTAGTGCGTGGGATCGTTGAAGCCAGGCGCGACCCAGATGCCGAACAAATGATCGGTGTGGAAATTGGTGTTGTTCAGCGGATCGACGTCGATGCGCTGGCTGGCGCCGATTTCCGCGGCAAGATCGTGTCCGTCCTTGATCGCGGCAATGCGATCCAGCTCACTCTTCAACGGCGTCAGCCCGGTCTTCTCGATACCCGCTTCGTCGAGGAAGCTGGCGTAGTAATCGCCCACCTTGCGCGCTTCGCTGCCTTCCGGCGCGTTGCCGGCTTCTTCCATCAATCCGCGATTGCGCAGCTGTGTCTGGCGCGCCAGCATCGCAAACGAACCCCAGCTGGAAAGATCCTGCGGGATCTCCGCCGTCTTCATCCAGCCGCCATTGGCGTAAGCATAGAAGTCGTCGCCCGGCTTCACGGACGTGTCCATGGCGCTGGTGTCGATGCCGTGGACAGCGGCTGCCGCAAAGGCGCCGCCCGCCAAAAGGGCAGCCGTAGCCGAGGCGAGAATGATGGAGCGAAAACGCATGGGAATCCCCTGATGAACCGGCGCGGGAAACGCGCTCTTTTTGCAGGAGGTTTTTAACACGAAGCGGCGCCCGAATACGCCATCACGCTTTCGGGAAAGGGGCCGGGAAGTGCCAAAAAACAACGAAGGGCCGCCCCTTTCGGGACGACCCTTACATTGTCAGTAGCGGTTCCCGTGAACCGCGTAAGCGGTCAGGCCGCTTGGACCTCCGAAAAACGAACGATCCAGTTAGCGAACCTCACGGGCCGCAGGTCATGACAATGAGACACTGGATCACCTCCTTTCGAAAAAACTGTTGCGAGTCGAATATAGGGCAACACGCCGCCTTTGATAAGGGCTTACTGAACCGGGTTTTTCATTGCACGGTGTTTCGCGCCGGGCGAGCCTCAGGGCGCCCCGAAGATGAACGGCCGATGGACATTCCGAAGACCATTTCCACCCGCGTCGTGATCGCGGGCGGTGGACCAGCCGGCATGGTCTGCGGCTTCTTGCTGGCGCGCGCGGGCATCGACGTGATCGTGCTGGAGAAGCACAAGGACTTCTTCCGCGATTTTCGCGGCGACACCGTTCATCCCGCCACGCTCACCGCGATCCACGAACTGGGGCTGCTGGAGGAATTCCGCAAAATCCCGCATCAGGAATTGCAGGACGTCGCGGCGGAGATCGAAGGCGTCGAATATAAGGCCGGTGATTTCCGACATCTGCCTGGGCTGGCGAAATTCATTGCGTTGATGCCGCAATGGGATTTCCTGAATTTCCTGGCGGAGAAAGCGAAAGTCTTTCCGCATTTCCACCTGATGATGGAAGCAAAGGCCGCAGATCTCATCGAAGCCGATGGCAACGTCACCGGCCTCATCGCCGAAACGCAAGACGGCGCGCTTCGCATCGATGCCGATCTCGTCATCGGCGCGGATGGGCGCCATTCCACCATTCGCGAGAAAGCCGGTTTCTCGCCGAAGGACATCGGCGCGCCCATCGATGTGCTGTGGTTGCGGTTGCCGCGCAAACAAAGCGATCCCGAAGCGGTGCTCGGCCGCGTATCGGCGGGGCTTCTCTTCGTGATGATCGATCGGGGTGACTATTGGCAATGTGCTTTCGTCGTGCCCAAAGGCGGCTTCGACAAGATCAAGCAGAACGGCATCGAAGCCTTTCGCAAGCGGCTGGCAAAAGCCGCAGGCTTTGCCGCGAACCGCGCCGATGCGATCGAAAGCTTCGACGATGTAAGCTTGCTCACCGTGACGGTGGATCGCTTGCCGCAATGGGCCAAGCCGGGGCTGCTGTGCATCGGCGACAGCGCCCATGCCATGTCGCCGGTTGGCGGTGTCGGCATCAATCTGGCAGTGCAGGATGCTATCGCCACCGCGAACCTGTTGTGGCAACCGCTCGCGAACGGCAAGCCGGTGCTCGCGGATTTGAATGCGGTGCAGGCACGCCGCGAATTTCCGGTGAAGGTGACGCAAGCGGTGCAGGTCGCGATTCAGAACCGCATCATCGCACCGGCCTTGGAAAGCGCTGTGCCGCTCAAGCCGCCTTTCGTGCTCAAGCTGCTGGCGGCCTTTCCGATCCTGCGGGTGATTCCCGCTTACGCCGTGGGCGTCGGCGTGCGGCCCGAGCATATCCATTCGCCGGACCGCACAAGCGCTTGATCGGATTTGAAATTCCGGGCTCGCTGGGTGCCTGCAACCGAATTGGTGGATAATCGTTTACCATGATCGTACGGGCCTGCTTCACGGGCGCGCGCAAGGTGGGAAATTTGCGATGTCCATATTCTCGAAATTCGCGGCGGCCGCGCTTGCGCTCGGCGCCGTTCTTTTCAGCGGTGCGGCGCTCGCCTGCGATTATTGCGGCGGCGGCTATTACAGCGGACGGGAAGTCTATTCCTGCAATGCCGGCCAATATGATTGCCGTTACGAAACCAGCCTTTACATCCCGCGCGTCGGCGATTGCGGCTATGGCTGCCACGGTTCTTACGAACGCTATTGGGACAATGGCTGCGGCTGTTATCGCGCGCGCGCATACAATCGCGGCTTTCGCCATGGCTATCGCGTCGGCTTCCACGACGGTTACGAGACCGCCAGCACTGGCGACGATGATGGCTTCTACGACGACGGCCACACATGGCATCGCTGGGAACGCTGGCACGACAATGATGGCCATTGGCGCGACGGCTGGCATGACGACAAGGGCAGCTGGCACGACCGTGATCGTCACGACGATCATGGCGGCTGGCGCGATGGCGACCGCCGCGACGATCATGATTGGCACGATGACGGCCATGACTGGCGCGACGGCGACGAACATGACGATCATCATGATGGGGATCGTCACGATGACGGCCGCCATGAAGGCGATCACCACGACGATCATCACTAGGCTGGGATAGAGGCGCGACGCCTACATCTGCATCGTCCAGCCTTCGACACCCATGGCCGCCTGGCGAATGGCTTCGCTGAGCGTGGGGTGCGGATGGCTGGTGCGGCCGATGTCTTCGCTGGATGCACCGAATTCAATCGCGAGCGCGCATTCGGCAATCATCTCGCCGGCATTGGCGCCAAGGATGTGAACGCCGAGCACGCGATCCGTCTTCGCATCGGCAATGACCTTGGCGAAGCCATCCGTCGCCGCGATGGTTTTGGCGCGGGCGTTCGCGGTGAACGGGAACTTGCCGATCTTGTACTGAACACCGGCGGCCTTCAAATCTTCCTCAGTCTTGCCGACGCTCGCCACTTCCGGCGCGGTGTAAACCACTGCCGGAATCGCGTCGTAATTCACATGGCCGGATTTTCCCGCGATGTTCTCGATGCAGGCGACGGCTTCATCTTCGGCCTTGTGCGCCAGCATCGCGCCTTCGCGCACGTCGCCGATGGCCCAGATGCCTGGGGCGCTCGACCTGTAATGCGCATCGGTGACGACGCGGCCACGCCCGTCCAGCTTCACGCCCACGGAAATAAGGCCGAGAGATTCCGTGTAAGCCTTGCGGCCAATGGAAACGAGCACGATATCGGTCTCGATCTTCGTCTGTGCGCCGCCCTGTGCGGGCTCCAGCGTAACCGACAATCCGCTGGAAGTTTTCTCCACGCCGACCACCTTGGTGGAGAGCTGAAACTTCATGCCCTGCTTGGTCAGGATGCGCTGGAAGTTCTTCCCGATTTCTCCATCGAGGCCCGGCGTGATGCGATCGAGGAATTCGACAACGATGACTTCGCTTCCCAGACGCCGCCACACCGAACCGAGTTCAAGGCCGATATAACCACCGCCGACGACGAGCAGCCGCTTGGGCACGGATTTCAGCGACAGCGCGCCGGTGGAGGACACAATCGTCTCTTCATCCACGGTCACGCCCGGAACCGCCATCACGTCCGAGCCGGTGGCGATGACGATGTTTTTCGCCGCGATCGTGCGCGTCGAGCCGTCTTTCAGCTTCACCGCAACCTGGCCGGGCGCGTCGATATGCGCTTCACCGACGATGGCTTCGGACTTGGCTTTCTTGAGCAGGAATTCCACGCCGCGGGTGAGTTCGCCCACGACCTTGGTCTTGTGCGCCATCATCGCCGGCAGATCGAGTTCGACCGTGGCCTTGATGCCGAGCTTGGGAAATTCGCTGGTGGCTTCGTCGTAAAGGTGGCTGGCATGCAGCAAAGCCTTGGACGGAATGCAGCCCACATTCAGGCAGGTTCCGCCGAACGCACCGCGCTTGTCGATGCAGGCGGACGTCAGGCCGAGCTGGCCTGCGCGAATGGCGGCGTTGTAGCCGCCGGGACCACCGCCGATGACGACGACGTCAAATGAATCAGCCATGGATTAGACGTCCAGAAGAAGGCGTTCGGGATCTTCGATATTTTCCTTCACGCGCACGAGGAAGGTGACAGCTTCGCGGCCATCGACGAGGCGGTGATCGTAGGAGAGCGCCAGATACATCATCGGGCGGATTTCCACCTTGCCGTCGATCGCCATCGGGCGCGGTTGGATTTTGTGCATGCCCAGGATGCCGGATTGCGGGGAATTCAGGATCGGCGTCGACATCAGCGAGCCGAACACGCCGCCATTGGTGATGGAGAAGGTACCGCCCTGCAGCTCTTCCAGCTTCAGCTTGCCGTCGCGCGCGCGCGTTCCGTAATCGGTGATCGCCGATTCAATGCCGGCCAGCGAGAGACGGTCGGCATCGCGCACCACCGGCACGACAAGGCCCTTCTCAGTCGAGACGGCGATGCCGATGTCATAATAATTCTTGTAGACGACGTCGTCGCCTTCGATCTCGGCGTTGACGTTCGGGATGTCCTTCAGCGCCGCGATGCAGGCCTTCACGAAGAAGCCCATGAAGCCCAGGCGCACGCCATGCTTCTTTTCGAAGTTGTCCTTGTATTCGCTGCGCAGCGCCATCACCGCGGTCATATCGACCTCATTGAAGGTGGTGAGCTGGGCGGCGGTGTTCTGCGATTCCTTCAGGCGCAGCGCGATGGTCTTGCGCAGGCGCGTCATCGTCACGCGCTCCTCGCGGGCCGCGTTGGCGCGCGGACCGCTCTGAACCGGCGCCGCAGCAACAGTCGGACGCGGCGCAGCCGAACGCGATTCCAGCGCCGACAGCATGTCCCCCTTCAGCACGCGGCCATCGCGGCCTGATCCGGCAACCGATGCGGGATTAAGTCCGGTCTCTTCGGAGATGCGGCGCACGCTCGGCATTACCGGTGCGGCGCTCGAAGGTGTCAGCGGCTGCGCGACCGCTTGCGGCGCGGGTTTCGGAGCGGCAGGGGCGGGCGCAGCGGGTTTCGGTGCGGCAGCTTGCGGATTGCTCGCGGGCGTTGCGGAGACATTGCCGGCTTTGCCTTCGGCGATCTGGCCCAGGATGGTGCCGACCTGCACGGTCGATCCGGCCTGCACGGAAATCGATTCAATCGAACCATCGGCCGGCGCGGGCACTTCCACCGTCACCTTGTCGGTTTCCAGTTCCAGGATCGGCTCGTCGCGCTTGACGCTTTCGCCTTCCTTCTTGAACCAACGGGCGACGGTGGCTTCCGTCACGCTTTCGCCCATGGCGGGCACTTTGATCTCGATGCTCATGGCAATCTCTTTCGAAACTTAAAGGGAGAGCGCGTCGTTCAGGAACGCTTTCAATTCGGCAACATGCTGGCTCATCAAGCCGGCGGCGGTGGAGGCGTATTCCGGACGGCCGGCATAACGCGGACGGCGATCGCCCGGCAATTCGCTCAAGACATCTTCAATGCGCTCTTCGACGAAATGCCACGCGCCCTGGTTCTTCGGCTCTTCCTGGCACCATACGAATTCCGCCTTGCCGAAGCGGCGAAGCTCCTGCACCAGCGTTTCGCGCGGGAAGGGATAAAGCTGCTCGATACGTAGAATCTGGATGCGGCCTTCGTTGCGTTTCTCGCGCTCATCCATGAGATCGAAATAGACCTTGCCGCTGCACAGCACGACGCGGCGGATCTGCTCGTCCGGCACCAGCTTCACGGTCGTCGCGCCTTGCACGCATTCGGCCTGATCCTGGAACACGCGATGGAAGGACGATCCCGGCCCCATATCCGACAGGAACGAGACGCAGCGCTTGTTGCGCAGCAGCGACTTCGGCGTCATCAGGATCAGCGGCTTGCGGAACGGCCGGTGAAGCTGGCGGCGCAGGATGTGGAAATAGTTCGCCGGCGTGGTGGGGCAGGCGACCTGCATGTTGTCCTGCGCGCAAAGCTGCAGATAGCGCTCCAGCCGCGCGGAAGAGTGTTCCGGTCCCTGGCCTTCATAACCATGCGGCAGCAGCATCACGAGGCCGGACATGCGCAGCCACTTCATCTCGCCGGATGAAATGAACTGGTCGATAACGACCTGCGCGCCATTGGCGAAATCGCCGAACTGCGCTTCCCAAAGAACAAGCGCCTTCGGTTCGGCAAGGCTGTAACCATATTCGAAGCCCAGCACGGCTTCTTCGGAGAGCAGCGAGTCGATCACTTCGAACTCGCCTTGTCCGTCGCGGATATGGGCGAGCGGGTGGTAGCGCTCTTCGGTTTCCTGATCGATCAGCGCGGAGTGGCGCTGGCTGAAGGTGCCGCGCGACGAATCCTGGCCTGACAAGCGAACCGGATAGCCTTCGTTCAGCAACGTGCCGAAAGCGAGTGCTTCGGCGGTGGCCCAGTCGAAGCCTTCGCCGGTCTCGAACATCTTGGCTTTCGCTTCGAGCTGACGCGCGATGGTCTTGTGCAGATGGAAGCCTTCGGGCGCGGTGGTGAGCGCCTTGCCGACGAGCTTCAGATTGTCCATCGACACGGAGGTCTCGCCGCGTCGGTCGCCTGCCTTCGCGGTTTCAAATCCCGCCCAGCGTCCGTCCAGCCAGTCGGCACGATTGGGCAGGTGGGCCTTGGAGGCGTCGAACTCTTCATCGAGGCGCTTGTTGAACGCGCCGATCATTTCGCGGATGTCGTCCTGCGTCAGCGTGCCTTCGGAGACCAGCTTCGCCGCATAGAGTTCGAGCGTCGTCGGATGGTCCTTGATCGCGCGATACATGAGCGGCTGGGTGAATGCCGGCTCGTCCGTCTCGTTGTGACCGAATCTGCGATAGCAGAACATGTCGATCACCACGTCCTTGTGGAACAGCTGGCGGAATTCCGTGGCGATGCGCGCCACATGCACCACCGCTTCCGGATCGTCGCCATTCACATGGAAAATCGGCGCCTGCACCATCAGCGCGATGTCGGTGCTGTAGGGCGAAGAGCGCGAATAGATCGGCGCGGTGGTGAAGCCGATCTGGTTGTTGATGACGAAATGGATCGTGCCGCCGGTGCGATAGCCCTTGGTGCCGCTCATCGCGAAGCATTCGGCCACCACGCCCTGGCCCGCAAATGCCGCGTCACCGTGAAGAAGGAGCGGCAACACGCTGGTGCGCTCCTTGGTGTCATCGAATTGCTGCTGCTTGGCGCGCGCCTTGCCCAGCACGACGGAATCTTCGGCTTCGAGATGCGACGGGTTTGCCGCCAGCGAAAGGTGGACGGACTTACCGTCGAACTCGCGGTCGGACGAAGCGCCCAGATGATATTTCACATCGCCGGAGCCTTCGACATCGCTCGGCTTTGCGGCGCCGCCCTGGAATTCGTGGAAGATCTGGCGGTACGGCTTGCTCATCACATTGGCGAGCACGTTGAGGCGCCCGCGATGCGCCATGCCGAGCTCGATGTCTTTCACGCCCAGCTGTCCGCCGCGCTTGATGATCTGTTCCAGCGCCGGAATGGTGGACTCCGCGCCATCGAGACCGAAACGCTTGGTGCCCAGGAAGCGCAGGCCCGCAAATTTCTCGAAGCCTTCGGATTCGACCAGCTTGTTCAGGATCGCTTTCTTGCCTTCCGGCGTGAAGGTGATTTCCTTGTCCGGTCCTTCGATGCGGCGCTGCAGCCAATCCTTCTGTTCCGCATCGGTGATGTGCATGAACTCGTAGCCGATGCGTCCGCTATAGGTGCGCTTCAGAATATCGACGATCTGGCGCGGCGTGGCGGTGGCGAGGCCAAGCACGCCGTCCATGTAAACCGGCGTGTCCATGTCTTCGGCGTGAAAACCGTAAAAGGCGGGATCGAGCTGCGGCTGCGGCGGCTTGGGATTCAAATTCAGCGGATCGAGATCGGCAGCGAGATGGCCGATCACACGATAGGCGCGCACGAGCTGGATGGCGCGGATGGATTTGTGCGCGGCGGTGT
>JANWJQ010000116.1 GCA_025451875.1 Rhizomicrobium sp. | reverse complement strand
TCCTTGTTCAGGATGTTCAGCACCGGAAGGTTGTGGCGCTTGCCGACTTCGAAGTCGTTGAAGTCGTGGCCCGGCGTGATCTTCACCGCGCCGGTGCCCTTCTCCGGATCAGAATGTTCGTCCGCGACGATCGGGATGCGGCGGTTGGCGAGCGGCAGGATGGCGAACTTGCCGATCAGATCCTTGTAGCGTTCGTCATCGGGATGCACGGCGACGGCGGCGTCGCCCAGCATCGTTTCTGGCCGCGTGGTGGCGACGGTGATGAAACGGCCCGCCTGCCCTTCGATGGGATATTTCAGGTACCAGAGATGCCCCTTCATCTCGATGCTTTCGACTTCGAGATCGGACACAGCGGTCTGCAGGCGCGGATCCCAATTCACAAGGCGCTTGTCCTTGTAAATCAGCTTCTGCTTGTAGAGTTCGACGAAGACTTTCAGCACCGCGCGCGAAAGACCTTCGTCCATCGTGAAGCGCTCGCGGGACCAATCGGCGGAGGCGCCTAGGCGGCGAAGCTGCTGGGTGATCGCGCCGCCGGACTCATTTTTCCAGCGCCACACTTCTTCCAGGAATTTCTCGCGGCCCATCGCGACACGGCTCTGCTGCTTCTCCGCAAGCTGACGCTCGACAACGAGCTGCGTGGCGATGCCGGCATGGTCCATGCCCGGCTGCCAAAGAACGTCCTTGCCGCGCATGCGTTCGAAACGCGCGAGCGCATCCTGCAATGTGTTGTTCAGCGCGTGGCCGATATGCAGGCGGCCGGTGACGTTTGGCGGCGGGATGACGATGGAAAAGGGTTCGGCGTCCGGACGGCGGCCCGCGCGGAAGGCGCCGGAGCGTTCCCACTCCGCGTAGATACGGGTTTCGACTTCGCCGGGATTGAAGGTCTTATCGAGCATGAAACAGGAGTTCCTCTAAGCGCCGGTTCTGGGCAAACCGCCCGGAAGCGTCAAGAGGAGGCTTTCCGGGGAGGTTTTCGCCGCCCCGGCCTGCCCTGGATCAGGTTGCGAGACTAGCGCTTGCCGCGCGCTTTTACGGCGCGGGCGACTTCTTCCCGTACGGCGCCTTCGAGGATGGCGGGGAAATGCTCGTCCATCCATTCGCGGATCAAGGGTTTCATCGCGGCGAGAAGATCGTTTTTCTGCGCGCTCATCCACTGGTCGATATGCGGGCCGACGGCGTCACGCACGGCGCGTTCGAACACCGCTTCCACGGAGTCGCCGTCAACATTGGTGCTGCGGAATGTCGAAGCCATGGGCGCAGACGCGGGTTCAGCCGCGACCTCCTCTTCGCTGTCGAGCTTGTTGAATGCGTCGTCAATGGCGCGGCGCGTCTTGTCGGAGAAGATATCGGAGTTCGATGCGGATACGCTGGTTTCCTCGATGGTCTGGAAGACGACTTCCTCGACCGGCTCCGGCGCTGCGGCGACGGGTTCCGGCACTTCGTCCGTCAGATCCAGAACATCTTCTTCAACGGCCTTGGGGGCCGGCGCGGGCGCGGGTTCCGGCGCTGCGACTGGCGCGGGAGGAGCAACAGGTGCGGCGGCCACAGGCGCTGCCTCGACCGGCGCGGCTTCCGTGGAATCCTCCGAAATGATCTTCCGGATGGACGCCAGAATCTCTTCCATCGTCGGTTCGTGCTGGGGACTGCTTGCCATGGATTCTGCTCCGGCCGCTCGGGCGCGCGGGTGACCTTAAGAACCTAAGACAGTTACCTAAAGAAGGAAAGACGGAGTTAACGGACGGCGCATCTTTCGCGCGCAAACATGCGCATTCTTAACGATTGGATGACGATCTCAGTCGCCGAAACCGATCCAGCGCGCGTGATCGCTGTCATAGTGCTCATGCGCATCGTAAAGCTTCACGTTCAACTTGAGGTATCGCGCCGTAAGCTGCCCTGTTGATTGCAAAACCTGATAGGCGGCGACATAGGCATCGCGTATCGAGGAGACGACCGCGACCTGCGCGTTGAGAAGTTCCTGCTGGGCGTTGAGCACATCGAGGATGGTACGGGCGCCGACTTCCTGTTCCTTCTTCACGCCTTCATAGGCGATCTGATCGGCATCGACCTGCGCCTGGTTGGACGAGATTGCCGCCTTGGCGGCGACATAGGTGTTCCAGGCGCTCTGGACATCGGCCTGCACCTGCCGGTCCGCGGCGACGACCTGCAGCTGTGACTGGCTGTGCAGTTCCTTGGCCTGACGGATGTCGGCGTATTCCGCCCCGCCCTGGTAAATCGGCACCGTCACCTGCGCGAAAACGGTGGTGACATGCGTATTGCCCGGCTGGCCGAACTGCGCGCCGGCGGAGCTCTGCTGATACTGGTACTGGCCCTGAATTCCGAGCTGCGGCGAGAGCGTGCCAAGCGCATCGTCGACATTCAGATCCGCCGCGCGCTCCGCATCGCGTGCGCCGACAACGATTGGATTGTACTTGGAGCCGGTGGCTGCGGCCTCCTCTTCCGTCGCCGGCAATTTCGGCAAGGCCGGCTGATCTTCCAGCGCCTCTGCGGGGCGGCCGATCACCTGCTCGAACACCGCGCGATCAGACGCGAGCTGGCCGCGCGCGAGCGTGAGCTGCGCCTGCGCGCCCGCAAGCCGCGCCTGGGATTGGGAGACGTCGGTTTTCGTCAGTTCACCGACCTGAAACTGCTTGGATGTCGCATCGAGTTGCTTCTGCAGCACCGCGACGTTGTTTTCGCGGAGTTTCACCGTGGAGGTATCACGCACGACGTTCATGTAAGCGGCAACGGCATTCAGAAGAGTTTGCTGCTCGCTGTCGATCAATTGCGCGCGCCCCTGCCGGACAAGCGCCTTGGCGCGCCCGACTTCGGCAATGGTTTTGCCGCCGCGAAAGAGCGGCTGGGTTACGGTGAGCTGTCCCTGCATAGGGTGATCGGTGATCGCGCCGCCGGGAAACACCGTCCCGCCTTGATTGACGTCGGCGAATTGCTCACGCTCGTAGCCGTACTGGCCGTTGATATTGACGGTCGGACGCCAACCGGCGTTTGCCTTGGCGACGTTCTCGTCCGTGGCGCGAAGGCCGGCGCGCGAGGCGTCCAGATTGGGATTGGTCTCGTAGGCCAGCCCCATGGCGTCGTTCAACGTGATGGTCTCGGCCTGCGCGGCCATGCCCATCGCTGCGAATGCGGCAAAAGCCGCCCCGAAAAGCACCCTCGACATACGGAAAACGCCCCAAAACTCTTTGTCCAGAATCCCATGTGGGGATTCTAGAAAACAAATCCAACCTTCTCCCGGAAACCCGGAAGAATTGGTGCATCGGCATCGAACCCGGCCCGGCGGCCGATCTGACCCTGCTCTTTCAGAAAGACCGTGGCGTGGCCCGATGCGCCGGATTTCACCACGGCAACCAGCCGCCCGCCCTCGGCCAACTGGGCCAGCAGGGCATCCGGACGAGATTCAATCGCGCCGTTCACGAAGATCACGTCATAGGGCGCCTTGCCCTTGTGACCGTCGGGGAGACCGCCTTGCACGATCGTCGCATTGGACGCGCCTACGGACGGCAGTGTTTCGCTGGCGATCCGCACCAGGTCGGCGTCTTGTTCGAGGCCCGTCACCCGCGCGGCGATGCGCGCGAGAATGGCGGACGAATATCCGGTGGCGCAGCCGACATCGAGAACGTTGTCGGTCGGCTTGATCTCCGCGAGCTGGACCATCTTCGCGAACGCACGCGGCTCCAGCAGAAAGCGGCCCTGCACCACTTCGAGCGGCGCATCGGCATAAGCCGTGGACTTGCGCGATGTGGGCACGAAACGCTCGCGCGGCACGTCTCGCATGGCGTCCTGCACGCGGACGTCGGTGACGTCGTTCACGCGCACCTGCGATTCGACCATGTTGAGGCGTTGGGCGAGATAATCGGGCATCGGGAGCGACTCGCGAGGAAAAGCAGGATTGCGGCGGCTTATACGTTGCCGGTTCGGGCCTTACAACGCGGCAGGACTCCCCCCGAAGCGGTTGTTATTGGCGGACGATCTGATATAGCCCGCTCCCCGGCCGAAACGCTTGGGCTGGCCTCGTGGCGGAGTGGTGACGCAGCGGATTGCAAATCCGTGAACCCCGGTTCAATTCCGGGCGAGGCCTCCAACCTTCTTCCAAAGAGCGAAAATTGCGCGCGATTTGGGGATAGAGGGTTTTCCCCAGAAATCCGCCCGAACAACTAGACTTTCCTGTGGACCGGCCTTGTCCCACCACCACTGGTATATGCCGTTAAGGTTTCATTAACCTTACTGTGGCAACCTCTGATCGTCTTCCCTTGAAGACACCCCACCATTACCCAACGCCTTGGGGCCAAGCTAACCGCTTGGCCCTTTTTTTCTGTCCCAAGCCCTAGCCCAGATTCGTGACAGCGCGCCGACAGCGCCGCGCAGTCGCGATCGGCCGTACCAGGCCACGGTCCGGCGCCGAAACCGGCGCACAGGCGGCAGGTCGATCGACAGGACGAGGACGCCCACCGGGATCATCCAAAGGCCCAACACGGGCAGAATGGAGAACAATCCACCGATCAGGAACGCAATGCCGAGCGCAATGCGCAGCGGCGCCCAACTCGGTAGAGGGATCGCGTGTTTGCCGAAGCGAAGCGTGTGGCGGGCGATATCGGCGTCCTTTCTGGATGGCGTCGGAGATGCCAAGCGGCATCACGGGTTGTTTCGCTCGCGAAACTTGATATAGGGACGCCCCGAGCGCAGCGCCACCAAGGCGCACCAATGTTCCGCGGTAGCTCAGTGGTAGAGCAGCCGGCTGTTAACCGGCTGGTCGTAGGTTCGAATCCTACCCGCGGAGCCATTCTTTCTTTTCCGCCCCCACTCCCTCTCTGCTGAAGATTCGCGGTGCAGCCTTGTTCGTGGACAAGGCTATTTGTCTCCCGACAGATCAGAATTGTAAAATGCAAGATAAAGTAGCCAACTTTAACAATGTTCACTGCCGGATTTACTTGAAATAAACAGACGCGGCTGTTGAATAGTACGGGACCGTACGGTGTGTCATTTCAGATTGCTGCCCAGCACCGCAGGGGGGCTCCGCAATGTTGAAGAACATCCACAACGAACCGCGCACGCCGATAACCCAAGTCGAGCTGAATGCGGCCATGGCGTCGCATGAAAAATATGTCGCGGCGCAAGGCGGGCTGCGCGCGCAGTTCAATCTCAAAAGGTTGGACGGATTGAACCTCGCCAACCGGAATCTTGCGGACGCGGATTTCAGCGGTGCATCCCTGATAAACGCCACCTTGTTCGGATCGAACCTGACACGCGCCAATCTCTATTGCGCCGACCTGCGTGGCTGCAATCTGCGATGTGCCAATCTTGTGCGCGCGGATCTTCGCGGCGCGTCCTTCAAGGGCGCGAGCTTGTCCAATGCCATGCTGGACAATGCCGACATGCGCGCCGCGACCATGATGCTGGTAAGGCCCGACGGCGTCTCCCTGCTCGACCGCAACAATGCGGCGCATGACGGCAATATGGCGGTCGGCGTCGATTTTTCGAATTGCTCGATGAAAAGCGTCTCATTGGGCAATGCGAAGTTGAACGGTGCGAATTTCAGCGGCGCGAACCTGCAGGGCGCCAATTTCAAAGGTGCACAACTGCCCAATGTTAAACTGGACGGGGCCATCCTCACGGGCGTTTCACTGAAGGATCTCGCCGTGCCGTCAGCCGCGCTCAAAAACTGCATCACGGACGTGTCCCCGGAAATCATCGATCGCGCCAACACGCTTAAAGCCGATATCGAAGCACATGAGCGTTGGATTGGCGGCAGCGCGCAAACCGGGAAACCGGCGGTGCTTGATGGCGAAGACTTGCGGCCCTTGCAGAGTTTCTTTGCCGGCCGCCCGCTTTCCGCTCTCTCCGCGCGCAATGCCGTGGCTATCGGTGTGGATTTTTCGGGCTGCCAGCTTCAAGGCGTGCGTTTCGACGGCGCCGATCTTCGCGACGCGAACTTTACCGGCGCCGATTTGCGCGGCGCGTCCTTTGTCGGCGCGAACCTACACCATGCGCGTTTCGACCGCGCCGACATGACGTCTCTTGCGCTCGCGAATGGAACAGCGCTCGCACCCAACCTTGCATCGGCACAGGCCACTGCCGAGCAGTTTTTTGGCGCCGTCCTCAGCGGCGACATTTCAGCGCTTGGATTCCGCGCAGAATTCGCCCATCAGTGATTTCCGGCTTTGCCGGTGCGCTGAGAACTACCCAAGACCGTTTGTGGATTTGCGGAAATTGCGCGGCTCTTGAAGCCCTGCTTGCGGGCCTTTAGCTTCCACCCGAACACATCTTCTCGGTCCAATGGACATCAAGCACGATTCCCTTGCGGCGATCGGCAACACGCCGCTTATCCGCCTCAGGCACGCTTCCGAAATCACCGGCTGCGAAATTCTCGGCAAGGCCGAGTTCATGAACCCCGGGCAATCCGTGAAGGATCGCGCCGCGCTCTTTATCGTGAAGGACGCAATTGCGAAGGGCACGCTCAAACCGGGCGGCGTGATCGTGGAAGGTACGGCGGGCAATACCGGCATTGGCCTCGCCGTCGTCGGCAATGCGCTCGGCTTTCGCACGGTCATCGTCATTCCCGAGACGCAAAGCCAGGAGAAGAAAGACGCGCTGCGCCTTCTCGGCGCCGAGCTGATCGAGTGTCCGGCGGTGCCGTACAAGAACCCGAACAATTACGTGAAGCTATCGGGACGTTTGGCCGAGCAACTCGCGAAGACGGAAAAGAATGGCGCGATCTGGGCCAACCAGTTCGACAACACCGCCAATCGCGACGCCCATATCCAGACGACCGCGAAAGAAATCTGGGATCAGACCAAGGGCCGCATCGATGGATTCACCTGTGCTGTCGGCAGCGGCGGCACGCTGGGTGGTGTTGCTATCGGATTGAAGGCTTACAATCCCAAGATTCAAATCGCCGCCGCCGATCCGATGGGCGCCGCGATCTATTCATGGATCAAGACGGGCGAGCTTCACATGGAAGGCTCATCCATCACCGAGGGCATTGGGCAAGGCCGCGTGACCGCCAATCTCGTAGGCGCGCCGATCGACGATGCGTTCCAGATTCCAGATGAAGAGGCCCTGCCCATCATCTTCGATCTGCTCGAACATGAAGGTCTGTGCATGGGCGGATCGACAGGCATCAACATCGCCGGCGCGATCCGCATGGCGAAGAAGATGGGTCCAGGACATACCATCGTCACCGTTCTTTGCGATTACGGAACCCGGTATCAGAGCAAACTGTTCAATCCCGAGTTTCTACGCTCCAAGAACCTGCCCGTGCCGCACTGGCTGGTGGACAAGCGCGAAGCGATAAGGGTTCCTTACGAGTCATGAAGCCTGCCTCTCCGCTTGTCTCGACCGAATGGCTTGCCGGACATCTGAACGCGCCGGATGTGCGTGTGGCGGATGCATCCTTGTATCTGCCGCAGATGGGACGAAACGCGAAAGAGGAATATGAGTCCGCGCATATCCCGCGCGCGGTGTTCTTCGATATCGATGATCTCTCGGATGAAAAATCGCCCTACCCGCATATGCTCGCGCCCGCGCCGAAATTCGCGAGCCGGATGCGGAAGCTGGGTCTGGGCGACGGCAATCTGATCGTCGTCTATGACGGCGCGGGCATCTATTCCGCGGCGCGCGCGTGGTGGATGCTGCGTGCGATGGGGCACGAGGACGTCGTGGTGCTCGACGGCGGCCTTCCGAAGTGGAAAGCGGAGCACCGTCCTATCGAGGACATGGCGCCCGCGCCCTATCCGCGCCACTTCACGCCACGCCCGAACAACGCGCTGTCGCGGACCTTCGACCAAGTGAAGGCGAATATCGCCAGCAAGGGTGAGCAGGTCGTGGATGCGCGAAGTGCGGCGCGGTTCCTCGCCAAAGAGCCTGAGCCGCGCGCCGGCGTTCGCGGCGGCCATATTCCCGGCAGCGCAAACACGCCCTACACCGAATTCACGAACCAGGATGGCACACTGAAATCTGCCGCCGAACTCGCGAAGGTCTTCGCGGCGCGCGGTATCGATCCGGCAAAGCCTGTGGTCACCACCTGCGGCTCCGGCGTCACCGCTTCCATCATTCTATTGGCGCTCGCGGTTCTAGGCGCGAAGAGAACGGCGCTCTATGATGGTTCCTGGAGCGAATGGGGTTCGCGCGCGGATGCGCCGATCGAAACATGACAGTTCAGTTGAAGCCGGGTCAGAAGCGTATCCCGACCGTGGTGACGTTTTTGGATATGGGCGCGAAGCCCGCGGCCCTGCCGCCACCTATGCCCAAGGGCAAGATTGCGATCATCAAGGCGGAAAATCCGCCGGTCCATTTCTACCGTTATCTCTACGACACCTGCGGCCGCGACTATTATTGGGTGGACCGCAAGAAGCTCACCGACGCCGCGCTCGGCTCCATCGTGCAGCATCCGAAAGTCGAACTGTTCGTTCTGTACGCGGAAGGAAACCCCGCCGGCATGGCCGAGCTGGACTTTCGCGAGGATGACGCCGGGCAGCTTGCCTATTTCGGATTGCTGCCGGAATTCGTCGGCCGTCACTTCGGCTATTATTTTCTCTATCACTCTGTGATGAATGCCTGGGCGCACAACATTCCCAAGCTGAAGGTGAACACCTGCACGCTGGATCATCCGCGTGCGCTGCCGCTCTATCAGCGGCTGGGCTTTGTTCCCTACTCGCGCGAAGACCGCTACATCGAACTGCCGTGAAACTTCCGGCAAGCCCGGCACATTTGAACGATAGATTCCGCGTCCGTTCCTAACCCATTGCTTTAACGTGAAGAACCGGCACACTCCCGCTGTCATAAGAAAGTTGGGGGCTTGGGGAATGGCGCTATCGGATACGCAGGCGGAGAAAACGCCGCAACTTTTCGGCCATCCGCGCGGACTGACATATCTCTTCACCACCGAAATGGCGGAGCGCTTTTCCTACTACGGAATGCGCGCCATCCTGGTGCTCTATCTCACCAACTATCTGTTGCTGCATCCGACCGTGGATGGCGTCTGGGGCTATGGACCCATCAAGCATTTACTCGAACTGATCTTCAACGGCGGCGGCACGCTTGGCGTTCAGCCGCTTTCTTCGACGATCTATGGCGCCTACACCGCGCTCGTTTACCTGACGCCCTTCTTCGGTGGCATTATCGCCGACCGCTGGCTTGGTCAGCGCTACAGTGTGATTGTCGGCGGTGTGATCATGGCCATCGGCGAATTCGTGCTGATGGCGCCGCAGGCAATGTTCCTCGGCCTGCTCATGCTCATCATCGGCAACGGCTTCTTCAAGCCGAACATCTCCACGCAGGTCGGCAATCTCTACAAGGCCGGCGACAGCCGCATCGATCGTGCCTATTCGATCTTCTATGTCGGCATCAATGTCGGCGCGTTCTTCTCGCCGCTGATCTGCGGAAGCCTGGCCGAAGATCCGGCTTATGGCTATCACTGGGGCTTCTTCGCCGCGGGCGTCGGCATGGTGCTCGGCCAGTTGATCTACATGTTCGCGCTGCGCAGGCTCCCGCCGGATCGCATCGCGCGCGTGAAGTCCGCGACCGAAACCAAGAAGCCGCTGACGCGGCAGGATTGGGGCGCGGTGATTGCGCTCATCCTTCTCTGCATTCCCGTGACGTTCTTCTGGGCGACCTACGAGCAACAGGGCAACACGATGAACCTGTGGGCGCAGGATTTCACCAATCGTCACCTGATCCCCGGCATCATCGACTGGGAAATTCCGGTGACGTGGTTTCAGGCGTTCAACCCGTTCATGATCTTCGCCTTCACGCCCCTGGTGGTCAGCCTGTGGGGCGCGCAGGCCAAGCGCGGCAAGGAGCCTTCGACGGTCACGAAGATGGCGCTCGGCCTGTTCCTTGTCACCGCGTCCTATCTGGTGATGGCGCTTGCGGCCCGGGTCACCGGTGTCCACGAACAGACAAGCTGGCTCTGGCTGCTGGTGTTCTTCAGCCTGATCACGCTGGGCGAGCTTTACCTGTCGCCCATCGGCCTGGCGCTGGTTGCGCGCGTCGCGCCGCCGCAGATCCTGTCTGCGCTGATGGGGTTGTGGTTCATCACCAGCTTCACCGGCAATTTGTTGCAAGGCTATATCGGAACGTTCTTCAGCGTGCTCAGCAAGCAGGACTTCTTCCTGCTCTGCGCCGCGCTGGCATTTGGCGCGGGCGTTCTGACATGGCTGTTCAACTTCCCGCTCAAGCCGATCCTGGACGCGCGGACGGCGGAGATGGGCAAACAGCCCGCGGTCGCCGAGCCGCAGGCCGATCCGCACATGGAGCCGCCGCCGGCGCTCTGATACTTGTCATTGCCCGCACAGCGGCGATAGATGTTCGCTGCCGCGCGGGAATGATCTGTTGTGAGTGACGACAAGAAACTGAAGCCGGAAACCATCGCGACCCATGCCGGGCGCATGAGCGAAGCGCATTTCGGCGCGGTGAACACGCCGGTCTATCGCGCATCCACGATCCTCTATCGCGATCTCGCTTCGCTGGAAGCGGGGAACACGACGTATCGATACGGACGCCTGGGCACCCCCAGCTCCAGCAGCTTCGAAGATGCGGTGAATGAGCTTGAAGGCGGCGCGCGGACAATCGTCGCGCCGTCAGGCCTTGGCGCCATCGCGCTGGCCATCCAGGCGGTGTGCGGCGCGGGCGATCATCTGCTGATGGTCGATAGCTGCTATCATCCTACCCGCCTGCTTTGCGACCGCACGCTCAAGCGCTTCGGCATCGAGACGACCTATTACGACCCGTTGATCGGCGCGGGCATCGAAAAGCTGATGAAGCCGAACACGCGCGCGGTGTTCTGCGAAAGCCCCGGATCGTTGACCTTCGAAGTGCAGGATGTTCCGGCGATCGCGGCCGTCGCGCACAAGCAGGGCGCATCCGTCCTGCTCGACAACACTTGGGCCACGCCGGTCTATTTCAATGCGTTCGACCATGGCGTCGACCTCTCAATTCAGGCAGCGACGAAATATGTCGGCGGACATGCGGACGTGATGATCGGTTATGTCGCGGCCAATGAATCGTATCGCGAACGGCTGGAATCTGCGCACCACGATCTGGGCCTCTATGCCAGCGGCGACGATTGCTATCTCGCGTTGCGCGGATTGCGCACCATGCCGGTGCGTCTTGCACGGCACCAGGAAAGTGGACTGAAGCTTGCGCACTGGCTGGCGAAACATCCCGCCGTGGAACGTGTGCTTCACCCCGCCCTCGAAACCGATCCCGGCCATGCGCTGTGGAAGCGCGATTTCAAAGGCGCGACGGGACTTTTCGGCGTCGTGCTGAAAGATACGCCGCACAGCCGCTTCGCCGCGTTCATGGACAGCCTGAAGCTGTTCGGCATGGGCTATTCCTGGGGTGGCTATGAGAGCCTGATCGTTCCTGCGAAAATCCATCGCTCGGCTGCGCCATTCGACGCCAAAGGCCGCGTTATCCGCATCCACGCCGGTCTCGAAGATACGGGCGATCTTATCGCCGATCTCGATCAGGCACTGGCGAATCTCGGATGAGCGAAACGATCTCGCGCGCCGATTTCCTCAAAGCCGTCGCCTTCAATGCCAACGGTCTCGTTCCCGCCATCGCGCAGGATGCGAAATCCGGCGCGGTGCTGATGTTGGCCTGGATGAACCGCGAGGCATTGGAGAAAACGCTTGCGACCGGCGCCGTCACTTACTGGTCGCGCTCGCGCAAATCGCTCTGGACGAAAGGTGAAACCTCCGGCCACACGCAAAAGCTCGTCGAAGCCTATATCGATTGCGATGGCGATGCGCTGCTGCTGAAGGTCGATCAGACGGGGCCAGCCTGCCACACCGGCGAAGCGGTTTGCTTCTATCGCAAGATCGGTTAGTGCGGCTTCAGTCCGGCTTTGCGGCGCAGAGAGTTTTCATGGCGGCGGTCGGCGGGCGGTGCCAGATCGCGCGGATAGGTGTGAACAAAGATCCAGAGCGCGACGACAAGGACTGCGCCGATGATCGCGGCCATCGGCCAATTGTCCTCGGCAACGGCAACCGCCAGAATCGCTCCGAGTACGACGCTCACCAGAAAGACCTTTGTCTTGCGCGTCATGCCCGTCTCCTCTGCTACTCAAATATGCCGCGAAGATGAGCGTTCAAGAACTTCCCGCCCGGATCGAGGCGCTTTCGTAAGTCCTGAAAGCGCCGGAATTCCGGGTAAACCGTGGCCAGATCGCGGCTGGTGCGCGAATGGCGCTTGCCCCAATGCGGGCGTCCTTCATAGCGCTTGAAGATGTCCTCGCAAGCATCGAAGTACGGCTTGGTGTCCACGGTGCGGTACTGATGCACGGCGATGGTCGCGCTCTCACGTCCCTGGAAGGGGCTGATCCAGACGTCATCCGCCGCGACGCTGCGATATTCGATGGGGAAACCGGTATTGATCCGGTCCTTGCGGATCTTCGCCACGACTTCGCGGATTGCATCCGGTCCCTTGGCGTAAGGCACCGCATATTCCATTTCGTTGAAACGCACCGTGCGCGGGCTGGGAAATATCTCGCCGCTCCAGCGCACCTTGGGCGCGCCCGGCATCAGTTGTGAGAACAGCTGATGCGACCGCTTCAGCAGGAACGGCGTGTAAGGCAGAACCGCGTTGATGGCCGCGAATGTCTTTTCCTGCGAGCTGCCCTTCTCGCCGCGCAGATACATCGCCTCGGCGCTGCGCGGCTCCGGCGCGGTCTCTTCGGTCTCGTTGAGCGATTTGCAGATGGCCGCATCGGCATAGGGAAACCAGAAGAACTCGAAATGCCGGTTGCCGGCGACGAGGCTGTCCAGATTGGCGAACAGCTCATCCGGCGACATCAGGAAGTTCTTTTCCACCAGCTTGTAGGCGGGGCGCACATACATGGTGATTTCGGTCATCACGCCCAGCGTGCCGATGGAGCAGCGCCCGGCGGCAAACACTTCGGCGTTTTCCTCCGGCGTGCAGTTCAACAGATCGCCATGGGCGGTGACGAGTTTGAAGCCCGCAACGGCGGACGAGAAATTGCCCAGCGCGCGGCCGGTGCCATGCGTGCCGGTGCCGACAACGCCGCCCAGTGTCTGGCGATCGATGTCGCCCATGTTCTTGAGGCCAAGGCCTTCCTTCAAAAGCGCGGGGCTGACGGCCCAGAGCGGCGTCGCCGCGCCGAAGGTCGCCGTCAGCTTTTCACTGTTGACACTCTTGAGGCCGGTGAAGGCCGCCAGATCGACAATCATCCCGTCGCTGGCACAAACCGGTGTGAAGGAATGGCCGCTACCCGGCGTGCGAACGGTGTCGGTGGTGGAACGGATCGCGGCAGCCAGCGCCACTTCATCCTTGGGCGCAACAACCTGCTTGGGTTTGCTGGTCACGCCGCCGGACCAGTTCGACCATTTGCCGCCAACGATCTTCATGAACGTGCCACGCCTTAACCTGTGTCCGGGCGCGGTTTTAGCCCCTGCCGAGGTTACGTCAATCTTGCAATCCCGACAGAAACGAGGCTGGCGGCGCGCTACTTTGGATGGCGGCGGAAATCGACATGCACCGAATGGGCGCTGTCCCATGCGGCTTCGTCGTTGCCAACGAGCACGCTCAGCTTTGTGGGGCCATGCGTTGCAATGAACGGCGGCGCGTCCGAATTGATCGCCGGCGCGGCGCCGTCGTCGGTGGGATAGACGCTGCCGATGGTCTCGGTGCCGGCGGATGCCGCCGCTGACGTGCCGACGACGAGGCTAGCCGCGATAGCGGGTGTTGCGATTGCAACGGCGGCGGAGATCGCCACCTGCATAAAAAACTTCTGCCCTGTCCTGCCCATGTCTTTGTCTCTACGGCCGCCCAGCCGCTTCTCCAATCGCTCCATTAACGCGCCGCGACCTTCCGGTTTCCCCGGCTTTGAAAATAATCATGGGCTGAACGTGGACGGGCTTTAACCCTGCCGTTCAGCGGGCGTTCAGGGTGGAAAATTCAAGTTGAGGGTCGTGCCACGATTGCGCCTTGAGGGGCGTTTAGGTGGTGGTTGTTCATACAAGGAAGCAAAAGTTCCATGCGTAAGATTCCAGCTCTTGCAGCAACAGCGACCGCGATGCTTCTGCTCGCCGGTTGCGCCAGTACGCCCGAAGGCCCTTCCTTCGCGGCGATGCCCGGCCAGGGCAAAAGCCTTCAGGCTTTCGACCGGGACGATTATGACTGCCAGCATTATGCGAGCGATCGCGTCGCCGGGCGCGTTGACCGTGCGAACGACAAGACCGCAGCCAACACCGTCTTGGGCGCCGCCATCGGCGCGGGCCTCGGCGCCGCGGTGGGCAACACCGAGGGTGCGATCGTCGGCGGAACCGCTGGCGGCCTGATCGGCAACGCCTCATCCGATCCTGGTCACAAGCAATACGGCGTGCAGCGCGAATATGATGCGGCCTATGCCCAGTGCATGACATCGCGCGGCAACCAGGTGCCGACGCCAGGTCGTTTCCGTCCGGGCTACCGGGACTATCCGCCGCCGCCTCCCGGCTATGGCCCGCCACCGCCGCCCCCTCCAGGTTACGGACCGCCGCCTCCCCCTCCGGAATATTGAGGCATTTCACCTGATTGCCGGTCTCAACTCAGAAATGGGTTGAGGCCGATTTTGTGGAGTTGGGTGCAAAGGCTGGCCTGCCACCCGAAGCTGCGGGGCTGCACCAGTCTCCCTACGCGCTATGTGCTTCGGGAGACACCCTTAGCTGCTCCCCAGCGTAGGGTGGCGGCCCCGGCAGGAATCGAACCTGCATATCGCAGCTTAGAAGGCTGGTGCTCTATCCATTGAGCTACGGGGCCGGAACGCACTAACGAGCCCGGAAAGGTACCGCCCTTCCGGTTTCTTTTTGAGAGTCCCGCGAGAGCCTAGTGGCTCCAGGGGACCTTGCGGTCAAATCTGAAATTGTCGGCGTAGGACTTCGGGCGCGGCTTGGGGGCGTGCGGCTCAAAGAGCTGGTAGGGAATCGCGTTCTTGTCGGCATAGGCGATCGCCTCTTCCGACGTCTCGAATTCGAGCTGCACCTGCTGGCGCATGTCGTTCGAGCTGGTCCAGCCCATCAGCGGATCGGGCCGCTTGGCCGATTCCGGTTCGTATTCCAGAACCCACGCCTTGGTGCGCGCCTTGCCCGACTGCATGGCATTCTTGGTGGGGCGATAGATACGCGCGCGCATGGCCTTCTCCCTCATCACTTCACTCGGCTGGTCTGCCAGCCGAAGCTGCGTGCCACTGTACCCAGTCCTCCTTCGCCAAGGCTACGGAGGACGACCACTCTGCGCTGCTACGCAGCGTAGGCTGGTCGGGGCGGTGTGATTCGAACACACGACCCTCTGCTCCCAAAGCAGATGCGCTACCAGGCTGCGCCACGCCCCGGGTCCGGCATGGGGTGCTTACACGGTCGAAAGCGCCGCTTCAACTAATGGGTTTTGACGGCGTTTCCGAAGATAGCGTTGTGAACCTTCTGGCCCGGATAGATGCCGAATCTGGCCGCTTCGCCGCCACCGATCTCGAGCACCGCCCGCACCGGTTCCGTGGACGGAATGGAGTCGAGCGACATGGGGACCGCATCAGGCGCGACCGAGGAGATCGTGCCGTCCTGCCGGATGAAGATCATGTCGAGCGGGATCAGCGTATTCTTCATCCAGAAGCTGGCCATGGAGGGAGAATGGAAATCGAAGATCATGCCTGTGTTGCGCGGCAACGACCGGCGGTTCATCAATCCGTATTCCTGCGAACGCCAGTCCGCCGCGACTTCGACGTCGAACTTCGCCTCGCCGGCCGTGGTGTCGATGACGAGGATTGTGTGCGGCAGCGGCTTGTCGGACGGCTGCGGATCGGCGCAGGCGCTTACGGACAGAGTCAGAAAGAAAGCCGTCAGGAAAACCGAAAACCGCATGACACCTCGCACCCTCAAGTGCTGCATCATACATATCGGCGCGAAAGTTTCGATCAGTGTTCGAGGATGGTGATTTCCGCCGCCAGCTCGCCTTTCGGACCGTCGCCCACGCGCACCCGGACCTGCTGACCCTGCTGAAGTTCGCGCAGGCCGTTGCGGCGGAGCGTCTCCATGTGGACGAAGATGTCCGGCGTGTTCGGGCCGCGGGATACGAAGCCGTAACCCTTGCCGCGATTGAACCACTTCACGGTCGCTTCGAAAGCAGGGCCGCGCGGTTCCGACGTAAAGCGGCTCGATTTCAGCGGCTGAACGGCCTGCGGCGCGGCGGTCGAGTTGTCGAGCGCGATGACCCGCTTGGCCTGAAGCCCTCGCGGTCCCTGCACTGCCTCACACACGACCTTCGCGCCCTCATAGGCGTTCTTGAATCCCGACTGACGCACACACGTCTGGTGCAGGAGAACGTCGCCTTGCGAACCGCTTGACGGTTTGATGAAACCGTAGCCTTTGGCGAGATCGAACCACTTTATGAGACCGGTAATTTCAAACGGCATTTCGCCCGGTCCAGGCGCAGCCGACACACGCGTTTCCATCCCCATGCCCCGATTTCCGGAACTTTTGATAGTAAAGATAAGGTTAACACAACCGTCGCAAACATGAAAGCTTTACGACACGAAGGCTTCGTTCAATCGTTAACAAGACTAAGACGTTGAAGCTGTTTTCTATTCTCGAATCCGTACCCCAGGAGCGTTGTTCGTCATGGATTTTTCCGGCCGTTATCTGATCCCCGCTTCGCCCGAAATCGTGTGGGCGGCGCTCAACGATGCGGAGATCCTCAAAAGCTGCATTCCCGGCTGTGAGAAAATGGCGAAGACGGACGACACCCACTACGAGGCGGTGGTGACGCTCAAGGTCGGTCCGGTGAAAGCGACGTTTAAAGGCAATGTCGCGCTCGAAAATCTCGATCCTCCGCATCGCGCGACCCTGAGAGGCGAAGGCCAAGGCGGCGTCGCGGGTTTCGCGAAAGGCGAAGCGGAGATCGTGCTGACGCCCGAAGGCAATGGCACCGTGCTCACCTACACCGCAAAAGCCAATGTCGGCGGCAAGCTCGCGCAGATCGGGCAACGATTGATCGACGGCGCGGCGAAACAGATCGCCGACGATTTCTTCGCGCGCTTCGCGGGCGCGATCGGCGCCGCATCCGCGCTCGGCAGCGCGGGCCCTGCAGGCGAAGTGGTTTTGGATTCCTCGACGCCATCTCTTGAACCGCCGCCGATGGTGGACGGCAAGGTTGAGCCGGGAGCGGCATCCAACAAGCGCGAAGGTGTTGCACCGGAAATCTGGGTCGTGGGACTGGTGGCCGTGATCATCATTCTCCTGGTGCTGTTCGGCGTCAGTTTGTGACGCTTGACGCCCCGCCCCTCGGGGTCGAAACTTTCACCAACGCGCTATTCCATACGGAGAACTGACATGACCACCGTTTCCATGACGGTGAACGGCAAGCCCGTTTCGGCGGATATCGAAGACCGCACCCTGCTCGTCTATTTCCTGCGCGAGAATTTACGGCTCACAGGAACCCATATCGGCTGCGACACCAGCCAATGCGGCGCCTGCATGGTGCATGTCGATGGCCGCGCGGTGAAAGCCTGTTCCATGTTCGCGGTGCAGGCCGAAGGCGCGGAGGTGACGACCATCGAAGGCCTTGCCAAGGATGGCAAGCTGCATCCGGTGCAGGAAGCCTTCCGCGAGAACCACGGGTTGCAGTGCGGTTTCTGCACGCCCGGCATGATCATGACGGCGGTGGCTGCGATCAAACGGCATGGCGCCATGGATCGCGAGACGATCCGCCATGAACTGGAAGGCAACATCTGCCGCTGCACGGGCTACCACAACATCGTCTCCTCCATCGAGGATGCGTCGAAGAAGATGAGCGCGGCATGATCCCGTATCAGTTTGAATATAAACGCGCCAAATCGCTCGGCGATGCACAGGCGATGCTGGCGAAGAATCCGGACGCGAAGCTGCTCGCGGGCGGACAGACGCTCATCCCGACGATGAAGATGCGTCTCGCCAACCCTTCCGCCTTGATCGACATCTCCAAACTCGCCGAACTTTCTTTCATCCGCGTCGAGGGCGATGCGCTCACGATCGGCGCTGCGACGACGCATGGCGCTATTGCCGCTTCCGCGGATGTGCGGCGTGTGCTTCCATCGCTGGCGCATATGGCGGCGCATATCGGCGATCCGGCCGTGCGTGCGGTGGGAACGATGGGCGGCTCGCTCGCCAACAACGATCCGGCAGCCGATTATCCGGCGGCCGCGCTGGCGCTCAACGCCACGATCAAGACGACGACGCGCGAAATCGCGGCGGATGACTTCTTCACCGGCATGTTCTCCACGGCGCTGGAGGATGGCGAGATCATCACGCAGATCGCTTTCCGCAAGCCGCGGCGTTCCGGCTATCAGAAATTCGCCAATCCGGCCTCACGTTACCCGATGGCCGGTGTGTTTGTTGCGCAGATAGACGATGGCATCCGTGTCGCCGTGACCGGCGCAGGCCCCGGCGTGTTCCGCGTGGAGGCGATGGAAGCGGCGCTAACCAAGAGCTTCACGCCTGACGCGGTTGCCAGCATCGCGGTGGCGTCCGCCAACCTCAATTCCGATATCCACGCCTCGGCCGAATATCGCGCGCATCTGGTGACGGTGATGGCCAAGCGCGCCGTCGAACATGCGGTGGCGCATGACGGCCATTGAACAGGACGTTCTGACAACCGCCGCCAACTGGCTTGGCGCAGGCCGCAAGGTCGCGCTCGGCACGGTGGTGGAGACCTGGGGCTCTTCGCCCCGCCCCGCCGGCAGCCAGATCGCCATTCGTGACGACGGCGCGTTCGTGGGTTCGGTGTCCGGCGGCTGCGTCGAAGGCGCGGTGATCGAAGACGCCTTGAACGCGATGAAAGATGGCAAGATCCGCAAGCTGGAATTCGGCGTCAGCGACGAACAGGCCTGGTCGGTCGGCCTCGCCTGCGGCGGACGCATCGAAGTCTTCGTTGAACCGCTTGTCTGAATGAAACGGGAAACGCTCACGGCGTTAAACGCGGCGCGCAGCCAGGGCCGTGCCGTCGTTCGCGCGGTCGATCTTGCGACCGGCGATGAGAAACTGATCGATCCTTATGCGGATACATCCAAACTCGGTATCGCAGCGGCGCAAGCCGCACGCGCCGACCAAAGCGCGAATGTCGAAGTCGACGGCCGGAGCTGGTTTCTTGAAGTCTATAACCCGCCGCTCGATCTGGTGATCATAGGTGCAGTCCACATCGCGCAGCCGTTGAGCCAGATGGCCGCGCTGACCGGTTACGGCGTGCGCATCATCGATCCGCGTACCGCCTTCGCCACGCCCGAGCGATTTCCCGGCATCGCGCTATCGCATGATTGGGCCGATGAAGCATTGGCGAAGGCGCCACTCGGCCCGCGCAGCGCTATCGTGCTGCTGACGCACGATCCGAAGCTGGACGATCCGGCGTTGATCGCCGCGTTGAGATCAACCTGCTTCTATATCGGGGCGCTGGGCTCGAAGAAGACACAAGCCGCACGCCAGGCGCGCATGCGCGCGGAAGGCTTCGGCGATAATGAACTCGCTCGCATTCGCGGCCCGGTCGGCCTCGACATCGGCGCGCGCTCGCCGGCGGAGATCGCCGTCTCGATCCTGGCCGAGATGACGCAGATCCTGCGCGGTCCCAAGCAATAAACGCCGCACGGACGGCAAGGGGAACGAAATGCCCTCCGCGCAGCGTTCTCCGAGCGGGATCAATTACCTCCCGGATTCCGTCGACCATTTGACGCGGTGCGCCGGCCAGTGCCGGGCTCATCGCGCGTTACCACACCGTCACTGTTTCGGTCGAGCCGCATGAAATAGCGCAATTCTGATGCGGAGAACTCGGCCAGATCGAGTTTTCCATCCTGATTCGCATCGAGCCGCGCAAAGGTGCGCGTGGCGCTGTCATGCACGTGCGTCGCCATAATCGCGTAGAACTGGTCGGCATTAAGCGCCCCGCCTTTTGCAGCGGATGCGAACTCCTGTTGCATCGCCTGATCGAATTCTGCCCGCGTTACAACGCCATCGCGATTGAGGTCGTTGTACCGGCAAATCGCGGTGCGGCTTCCGCCGCTGCGGCTGCCGAACTGCGAGCTACGGCTCGTACCGTCCGGCGCGTCGTCAGCGGCGCTGCTCCGATTGGAACAATGAATGGAGCCCGTCCCGTCGCGGTCCGCGGATTCGAAACGCGCCCGTTCCGGCGCCATATATTCATCCAAGGACAGCTTGCCGTCACCGTTCCAGTCATCGCGGCGGAAAGACTGGTCCGATCGCTGGCGCAAGCCCGCCATCCGATAGGCGATATACTGAGCCTGGTTCATCATCTGCGCGCCGTTGGTGCTTTGCACAAATTGGCCGGAAAGCCCTTTATGGAATTCGTCCCGCGTGATCCTGCCGTCATGATCGAGATCGTATTGCGCAAAGAATCTGCCGCCGCTTCCGCGCGTGGCGCGAACACTCACCGGCGATGCGTAAGTGTCGGCAACCCGGACATCGCTGGACGCCCGGTCTGCCTTTCCGAATATGGCCCAGGCGATCCCCCCGGCGGAGATTGCAGCTGCGGTTAAAAGCAACGCGTATCGAATAATGGGCTTCATCCCCAAGTCTCCTTCAAATACGCTCCCTTGATTGGCTAGAATGCGGGTGTCCCGTCCCAAAACTTTGTCTTTCTCGGAAAAACTGGTCACAGCGCGTGTGCATCATCCGTTCCCGCGATACTTTGAGACAATAAGGATTTGCGCATGCACGACTGCCCTATCATCTTGGAGTCATGTTGATGGCCCGGGAAGAAGCCAAGCCGCATGTGCTGATCGTCGAGGATGCGCGCGATATCCGCGAACCTCTCGGCCGCTATCTGCGCGAACACGGCTATCGCGCTACGACGGCCGCTGATGCGCTGGCCGCGCGCAAACTCATGAAAGGCGCCGCCATCGATCTTGTCGTGCTCGACATCATGATGCCGGGCGAAGACGGGCTCAGCCTCTGCCGTTCCATCCGCGAGACATCCCAGATCCCCGTCATCCTGCTCACAGCCCGTGGCGAGGAAGTGGATCGCATCATCGGCCTGGAGATGGGCGCGGACGACTACATCGCCAAGCCTTTCTCTCCGCGCGAACTCATTGCGCGGATTAGCGCCGTCTTGCGGCGTACCCAGGCGCTTCCGCCGCGCCAGAAGCCGCCCGAGGCCGAACGCATCAAATTCGGCGATTGGCGGTTGGACACCGGCCAGCGTGAACTGATCGGCATCGATGGCGTCGCGCTTGCGCTGTCCAGCGGCGAGTTCAGCCTGCTTCAGGCGCTGCTGGAGCGCCCCAAGATTGCGCTCACCCGCAACCAACTTCTCGACATCACCAAGGGCCGCGACGCCGAGTTGTTCGACCGCTCGATCGATAACCATGTCAGCCGGTTGCGCAAAAAGATTGAACCGGACCCGAAGAATCCGCGCTATATCAAGACCGTCTGGGGCGGCGGTTATATGATGGCGGTGGAACCCGATAACGAATGAGGCTTTGGCCTGCGAACTGGTGGCCGCGCACGCTCGGTGCGCAGCT
>JANWJQ010000115.1 GCA_025451875.1 Rhizomicrobium sp. | reverse complement strand
GTGTCTTTCAGCTTCTCGACGCCAAGCGCCAGCGCGATATCGCAGGCACCGGCGGCCACCGCATAAACCGCTCCGCGAAAAGCTTCCGAACCGGAGGCGCAGAAATTCTCGACATGCGTCACCGGGATGTTGGGCAGGCGCAGCGCGACCGAAAGCGGGGTACCGCCCTTGCCGACATGCTGGTCCTCCATGGCCGTCGAGAACCATGCGGCCTGGACCTGGTTCGTCTCGATGCCGGCGTCCGCCATGGCTTCGAGATCGGCTTCGACCATCAGTTCTTCGGCGCCGGACTCCCAACGCTCGCCAAATTTCGAGCACCCCATGCCCAGAATGGCGACCTTGTCCTTGATGCCCGATGCCATCGATTCCTCCAGTACCTGACTGGGTTTCATCTAAGAACCGGTCTTGCGAGGTGTAAAGCGAGCGCGATTCTACACTCGTTATTTGTTTTTACGATTTCCACCTACCCCTCCCCTCCGTGCCCTCCCTGTGGTGGGAGCAAGAAGGCGAATCGAGGATGTCCTATAATAAAACTTTATTTCCTATTTTCAAGTCTGGTCATGAAGGGAACTTTGCGCAAAATCCATGGAACCTTCGGTTGTGGAGGTCGTTCTATCGATACAGCCGCGATTGAAGTTCGTGGCGGCGTTTTCGCGTTCGGCGAGAATGGCTGACGAAATCGGATTAACTCAGGAGCCTGTGATCCCATGAAAAAATTTGCCATTGCCGCGGCAGCCGCCGCCCTTTCCCTCGGCCTCGCGGCCGTTCCCGCCAGCGCCGCAGGCGTGAAGGTGGGTGTTTTGACCTGCCATGTTTCCAGCGGCTGGGGCTTCGTGTTCGGCTCCTCCAAGGATCTGCGTTGCGTGTATCGTCCGCATCATGGTCCCGAGCATTACATCGGCACCGTGAACAAATACGGCATTGATCTGGGCTATACCGAAAGCTCCATCATCGTGTGGGGCGTGATTGCGCCGACGTCCGATCTGAAGCCGGGCGCGCTTGAAGGCGATTACGCCGGTGCGACAGCCTCCGCCGCAGTCGGCGTCGGCGTCGGCGCCAACGTGCTCGTTGGCGGCTTCGACAAGTCGATCACCCTGCAGCCGATCAGCGTCTCGGGCGAAAAAGGCCTGAACGTCGCGGCCGGCATCGGTGCGATCAACCTGAAGTTCACGCACGACTAAACCTGTTGCATGTGAAGCGAAAGGCCCGGTGTCACCACCGGGCCTTTTGTCTATGCGGCGCTTTGCATCCTGGGATGCCGAAGATCGGCGGCGAGGCCCTCGCCCATCAGATCGATGAAATTGTCGCAATAGAACCGCTCCACCGCACGAGGCGCTGTATCGGCGAGGCTGTCGTTGAAGCGTTTGAGCGGATTGCGCCCCCCTTCGACATGCGGAAAGTCGGACGAGAACAGACATACCTCTTCGCCGGCATTGGCGACGATCCAGCCGACATCTTCATGCGGATAGGGCGTGACGCGGAGTTGGCGGCGCACGATTTCCGACGGACGCGCCGACAGCTTCTGCAACCGCTCTTCGTTCTTGATGAAGGCCTGCGCGGCGCTGTCCAGATTGCGCATCCATCCGGGAAGCCATGATGCGCCCAATTCAATGGCGCCGAACTTCAACTTTGGGAAGCGATCGAACACGCCATCGAAGATCAATGCAGCCAACGTGTTCATCACCGAATGCGGGATCGGCATATAGCTGACCGAGGTGAAATTCTCCTCGCCGCCGTGGAAATCCTTCACGCGCGGCAGGCCGTTCTCGAAATAGGACGGATCGAGTTTCTCTTCGCCACCGACGTGGAACACGACCGGCAATCCTGCTTCCTGCGCCATCGCCCAGATCGGATCGAACGCGATGTGGCTTGGGGAATGACCGCGCGGCGGCTTCGACGGAATGAGCAGGGCCTTGCAACCCAGATCGATGGCCTCACGCGCGGCTTTCGGCGCGCGCTCGAAATCGGAGAGCGGCACATAGCCGGTGCCGAGGAAGCGTCTATCCACCGAACAGAAATCGACCATCATGCGGTTGTGCGCCTGCGCGGTGGCATAGGCGAGTTCGGGATCGGCATCGTCGAGGCCGAAATTGCCGAGGCACCAGGTGGTGAAGATCAGCTGGCTGGAGAAGCCCAGAAGATCGAGCGCGTGCGGGCGATCCTGCTTTCGGAACGAGCCGAGCGCTTCGTAATTCTTGCGCAGCAGGATGTTCGCATCGGAACCGGCGCGGAATTCGGCATCGTCGTGCTGCTTGTTGGCATGTTTCACCAGCTTGCCGTCACGGGGCCAAGCTCTCACCTTCGGCAGGTCGTCATAAGCGGCGCGATATTTGGGATCTAGGAACGCGTCCAGACAATCGGTCAATTCCATCAGATGGGAATCGGCATCGTGAACGATGCGGTTCTCGACATAGGGCATGGCAACCTCCCGGGATATTTTTCGGAAGCTTAAGCCGAAAACCGCGCCAGACGGAACGGGCTTAAATCCAGCGATGCGGTGCGGTTTTCCGCCTTGTCCGCCAGAACCTCGCCGATGGCCGCGGAATGCTTGAAGCCGTGGCCGGAACAACAGGACGCGACGATCACCCGCTCGGACGATGGCAGCGTATCCAGGATGAAGCCCGCATCCGGCGTCACCGTATAGAGGCAGGCTTTGGCCTTTACGCATATCGACGTCACGCCCTTCAGAAAGGGAGCGACATAGTTGCGGTGCATGTGGTCGATTTCGTGCATCGATACAGACCGGTCGACAAGCTCCGGCGACGTCGTAGCGGCATATTGTTCGGTTGCGACTTTGAGGCCACCGTCGATCGCCGGAAAGCCATAGATGGCTTGCAGTGAGTCCGGCAGCTCCCAAATGAATACTGGAAAACGCTCCGGCTCATAGGCCGCGACATCGCCATCAATCGCGAACCAGCTCAATACCTGGCGATAAATCTTTAACAGTTTGTCGAAGTCGCCGCCCAGCAGCTTTGGCAGCCACGCACCTGCAGCGACGATCAACCGGTCTGCCTGATACACACCCTGATCTGTTTTGACCGTAACCCCGTTCGCGTTCGGCTCAAAACCGAGGACGGTTTCGCACGTGCGTAGTTCAGCGCCGAGTGTCTTCGCCAGCGACAACTGTGCATCGATGCAGGCTTCCGGGCGGACGAACCCTGCCTCCGCTTCGAAATAGCCGAATTCGTCATCGCGGATGTTGAACTGCGGATAGCGCGTACGAATTTGCGATGCCTCCAGCAATTCATGGACGACACCATGTGTATGCGCAGCATCCACCGTATTCTGGAAGAAACCTTCCACATGGACGGAAGATTTCCGGCTCTTGCTGGAGATGATCAACTCGCCACATTGGGTGAGAAGATCGGCGCCGGTTTCACGCTCGATCTGACGCCAGATGTCGTGGCTGCGCTTCACCAAGGGCGTGTAATGCGCGCCCTCGCCGATGGCGAGCCGGGTGATGCGCGTGTCGCCGTGGCTGGAGCCTTGTTCGTGCGGCGGCGCAAAGCGGTCGATGCCCAACACCCGCACGCCGCGCTTCGCAAGCTGATAGAGCGCGGCACTTCCCATCGCGCCCAGGCCGATGATGATGACGTCGTGGCGGTTCAATCGAGAGCCGGCAGTTTCAAGCCGGGACGTTCATTGTCCCAGATCATGGACATGATGCGCCAGCGCCCATCCTCGCCGCGATAGAACTGGATGGCGTTGATCCCGCGACGCTCAGGATTCGTGTCGTCCGGCGCGGTGCGCGCTTCGTACAGGCTCCACGCATCGGCGATGTTGCCGAACACGCGGATGCGCCGGCCGATTTCGACTTCGAAGAAATCGTTCTGGGCGAAGAAATCCTTCGTATCCGACGAATAGTCTGCAAGCCCCATGATTTTTATCCAGGGCTTGCCGCCTGCATCGAGCCCGGTGCGCATCTGGCGGGCCTCGTCGTGAAACACCTCGCGCTGCTTGCTCCAGTCGCGCGGGCCTTTGGGGCCGGACACCATCGCATACATGGCATCGATCACGCGGCCGATGGCTTGCTCATCGGTCATACAGGCACTGCTTTCCAGAAATAGCGGATGAAGCCGCGCTTCTCATCGCGATCCTTCATGCGGAAGACCATCTTCACCTTGGTGCCGCTGTCGATCTGGCCCTGATCCACATCGGTGATGTCCGCCATGAAGCGGCCGCCGTCGGCGAAGGTGATCATGCCGTAATGGTTCGGCGGCGACATCGAATAGGTAAGAAAGTCCGCCGACCAGGAGAGGATCGTGCCCTGCTGGTCCGCAAAACTGTAGGGATCCTGGCTGTCCACGGCCTTGCAGTTGGGATTCACGCAGATGCGCGTACGCGGAAATTGCCCGGTGCCGCAGACGCGGCATTTGCCGCCGACAAGGCCGGTGATCATGTCGTTCTTGCGATAGAGAACGGTGAGCGCGGTGCGCTTGTCGACTTCCGCGCGCATGCCTTTTTCGAGTTCGATCAGACCGTTGAAGCCGAGATATTTGTTGTAGTTTGTTTCTTCCTTGCGGCGCGCCAGCGACCCGGAAACACCGTTGCGCTTGATCGAGGAGATTTCCGGCGTCGCTTCGAACAAAAGCGCATCGCAGCCCTGGCCGAATTGCGCGACCAGAATCTTGTCGCCGGGTTTCGCGTTCTCCAACACATGCGCCAGCATCAGGAGCGCATGCGCTGCTCCTGTGTCGCCGACATTGGAGGAAAGATTGTCGCGCACCTTCGCGGGATCGATGCCCGATTGTTTGGCCAGCGTCTGATCCAGCTTTGCGAAGGGGCATGGCAGAATGAGATGCGCGATATCGCCGCCGGACATGTCAACTTTTTCCAAAAGCGTCTTGATCGCGGTGGGCACGATCTTCGAATAGCCTTCGTCGCGGATCCAGCGTTCTTCCCAGCTGTAATCGTAATCTTCATCGCCGCCACGAAAGTGATCGACGAAATCCAACGTCACCGAATGCGAGCCGAGGAATTTCGCAATTACCCCGTCCTTGCCGAGCGTGAAGGCTGCCGCGGCATCGCCATAGGCCAATTCCTGCGACGAGGCGGCGCGCGCTTTGCGTTTTTCACCCGCAACGATGAGCGGCGCTTTCACGCGGCCGGAGGCAACACCGTCCAGCGCCGCCAGAAGCGCCGACGTTCCGGCACGCTGGGAGGATGAAATATCGAGCGAGGTGATGCCCGCGCCCAAGCTCAACGCACCCGCGACGATGCCGGCGTTCTGGCGATCGGAGAACGGCATGGTGGTGGAGGCAAAATAGAGCCCGTCCACGAAAGCACGGTCCTTGATCGGATCGTGCGCGGGAACACAATCGCGCGCAGCTTCGACGGACATGGTGACGGCGTCCTCATCCCAGTTCGCCATGCTGCGTTCGCCCTTGGCGGCGCCCAGCATGTTCGGCGCGAACCAGGCGTTCGCCTGTGCGATGGCTTTGCGCTGAAGCCGCAGCCGCGGAATGTATGCGCCGTAAGACGTGATGCCGGTCATGTCCCTGCCCTGTTCGATTTTCGAATTCAGAGGGGGTCGAAGAAACCAGCTTTGGCGAAGGCAGGCAATGTCAGGACTTCGCGACGATGCAGCTAAGGCCCTTCGAACGAAGCTGCGTGCAGAAATCCGCGGCGGCGGTACCCGATGGCGCTTGCGTGCGCAGACGCCAGAAATGACCTTTGCCCGGAATGTCGGCTTCGACGATGCGCGGTGTCGCGCCGTTCAAAAGATCGCCGGCCTGCGCGGTGGCCTTGTCCCAACCCATCGCGGCATCGCCCTGATTGCGCCAAGCGCCAAGCTGGATCAGGTCTCCGCTGTTTCCCGGCGACCCGGCGGAAGGCTCAGGCGGAACGAAGGATGCGACACGCATCGGCGCTTCATGCTGTGGTGGTGTCTTCTTCTTTTTTCCGAC
>JANWJQ010000114.1 GCA_025451875.1 Rhizomicrobium sp. | reverse complement strand
CGGCCTTGCTGGATACCAGCCAACTGGGTATAGACGCGGCGTTCGCGGCCGCCCTCGCTTTGGTTCAGCCAAAGATTGAGGCGCTCAGGGCCCGCCCCAGGGGTTGAAGGAGACCCGGCGGCGCCCATACCGAGTTGGCCCCGAAAACATCTTTAGAAACCCAATCCGCCTTGCGGGCGCATGTCCGCATGGAAGTCCGCCGCCAGTGTGCGGCCGGCACAAATGTTTATGCAAAGGAATACCGAATGGCACGTACTGCCACAGCCGAAACCATCGCCACCCCGAGCCGCGATGACTTCGCGGCCATGCTGGAAGCCAGCTTCCACACCCAGTCGCCGCAGGAAGGCAACGTCATCAAAGGCAAAGTTGTCGCCATTGAGAACGACTATGCCGTGGTCGACGTCGGTCTGAAGACCGAAGGCCGCGTGGCCCTCAAAGAATTCTCCATGCCCGGCATCCCCGCCAATGTGAACGTTGGCGATGACGTCGAAGTCTATCTCGAGCGCGTCGAGAACGCGCTTGGCGAAGCCGTGCTGTCGCGCGACAAGGCCCGCCGCGAAGAGAGCTGGATCCGCCTCGAGAAGGCGTTCAACGATCAGACCCGCGTGCAGGGCGTGATCTTCGGTCGCGTGAAGGGCGGCTTCACCGTCGATCTCGACGGCGCTGTCGCGTTCCTTCCGGGTTCGCAGGTGGACGTTCGCCCGATGCGCGACGTCGGCCCGATCATGAACCAGGCCCAGCCGTTCCAGATTCTGAAAATGGATCGCCGCCGCGGCAACATCGTGGTCTCGCGCCGCGCCGTTCTGGAAGAGCGCCGCGCCGAGGAGCGGTCGTCGCTCGTGGCCTCGCTGCAGGAAAAGCAGATTGTCGAAGGTGTAGTCAAGAATATCACGGACTACGGCGCATTCGTGGATCTGGGCGGCGTGGACGGCCTGTTGCACGTGACCGATATCGCGTGGCGCCGCGTCAGCCATCCGACCGAAGTTCTGAACGTCGGCCAGACGGTCCAGGTGCAGATCATCAAGATCAACCCGGACACGCAGCGCATTTCGCTGGGCATGAAGCAGTTGCAGACCGATCCATGGGAAGGCGTCGCCGCCAAATATCCGGTCGGTGCGAAGTTCCAGGGCAAAGTCACGAACGTCACCGACTACGGCGCCTTCGTGGAGCTGGAGCCGGGCGTCGAAGGCCTCGTGCACGTGAGCGAGATGAGCTGGGTGAAGAAGAACGTCGCCCCGTCCAAGATCGTCACGCCGGGCACCGACGTCGATGTGCAGGTGCTGGAAGTCGATTCCAACAAGCGCCGCATCAGCCTCGGTCTCAAGCAGACGCAAGATAATCCGTGGGAGGCGTTCTCCAAGAACCATCCCGTGGGCTCCACCATCGAAGGCGAGATCAAGTCGATCACCGAGTTCGGTCTGTTCGTCGGCCTCGACAGCGAGATCGACGGCATGGTGCATCTGTCCGACCTGTCCTGGTCGAAGTCCGGCGACGAAGCCGTCAAGGACTACGAGAAAGGCCAGATCATTTCCGCAAAGGTTCTCGACGTGGATTCCGAGAAGGAACGTGTCAGCCTCGGCGTAAAGCAGCTTGGCGATGATCCGATCGAGAAAGCCGGTCCGGCTGGCGGCGCGCTGCGCAAGAACCAGGTTGTCACCGTCACCGTCACGGAAGTGAACGACGGCGGCATCGAAGTCAGCCTGGCCGATGGCGTGAAAGCGTTCATTCGCCGTGCCGACCTCGCCCGCGACCGCAACGACCAGCGCCCGGAACGTTTCCAGGTGGGCAACAAGGTCGATGCGCTTGTGACGCAGGTGGACAAGACCTCGCGCCGCATCTCGCTCTCCATCAAGGCGCGCGAGATCAGCGAAGAGAAGGAGGCCGTGGCGCAATACGGCTCGTCCGACTCCGGTGCATCGCTCGGCGACATCCTTGGCGCGGCGCTGAAGAAGCGTACCGGCAAGAAGGCCAAGGCCGATGATGAGGGCGACGAAGAGTAATCTTTCGTTCACCTTTCCAGCAAAGACGAAAAGCGCCCGGCAAAACCGGGCGCTTTTTTTTGAAAAATCCGTCAAGCCCGCGCTGCAGGCGGTTTCGCTTAACGCCCCGTTATCGCCCGCTATCCTAGAAATTGGGGAGAGTTATTCCAGGGCGTGCCGGCCTCCGGGGACGAATGGGCCATACGAGTACCACCGCTAGCATTGCACGGCGCCGCGTTGTTTCGCTGACAACGCTTTCGGTCACGTTTGTTGCCGTGTTCGGTAGCTCGATCGGCGTTGATCTGCTCTCGCGATGGACCGGAAGCATCGACGGCATCTGGTTGTCGAACGCCGTCTTCCTGGCCATTTTTCTGAAACACGGTCGCCGCGACTGGATGGCCATCGCAATCGCGGGCTTCACGGCCAACGTCGCCGCCGATTTGGTCGCCTATAACTTCACATACGCTGTTACATTCGCGATCCTGAATCTTCTGGAAGTCCTGATCGTTGCGTTGCCCTTGCGCACGATGGTGCTGGATCGCGATTTCACCCGATCGAGTTCCCTGATCGCATTCTACGCGCTCGCCGTTGGGCCGGCGCCTGGCATCGCCGCCCTGCTGTTCGGCGCGTTCGCTGTCATATCGGAGCATACACAATTCTTCCCGGCTGCGATCAACTGGTACAGCTCTGACGCTCTTGGCCTCGCGATCGTGACCCCCCCGCTGATGACCGTGAAATGGTCCGATGTGAAGGCAATGTTCGGCCGCGATCAGATTGCAGGAACCTGTTTGCTTTTAAGCACTGTGCTGGGAGCGATCGTCCTCAACTTCTTTCTACGCAACTATCCGATCGCGTTCCTATTTTTCCCAGCGGTCGTATTGCTGACGTTCCAACGTGGATTTGCTGGCGGGACCGCGGCGCTTCTCATGACGTCGGCCTACCTTCTCGTTCCTGCCCTTTTTGGGCAATCGAGCGGCGCGCTGCACTCGCATTCCATTCGCGAACAGATAACCGTGGTCCAGGTGTTCATCGCGGTGCTGAGCTTCTCCGTCGTTCTGGTCGGCGCAGCGTTGGAAGAGCGTCGCCGGCTGGGCCAATGGCTTGCGGCCGCGATCGCGCGCGCCGAGAATTCCCGTGAAGAAGCGCTGCTCGCCAAAGAGTCGGCCGAAAAAGCCAATCGCTCCAAGTCGATGTTCCTTGCGAATATGAGCCACGAGTTGCGTACCCCGCTAAACGCCGTGATCGGCTTCTCGGAAATGATGCATTCGGAGATTTTCGGGCCTTTGGGCGATCGCCGCTATCGTGAATACACCGGCCTGATCCAGGGCGCCGGCAAGCATCTCCTCGATCTCATCAACGACGTTCTGGATATGTCGAAGATCGAAGCCGGCAAGCAGGAGCTGCATCGCGAACGATTGAATATCATGGACGTGGTCCGCGACGCGCTCGCGATGATGCAGGAACAAGCCGCTGCCGGACAGGTCGCGCTGGAAATAGATGCGAATACCGCGCCTGTCTTCATTCAGGCCGATCGCAGGGCCATGAAGCAGATCTTTCTGAATCTGCTCTCCAATGCTGTAAAGTTCACGCCGGAAGGCGGCCGGGTCTGCGTAACGACGCAAACAGAAGGCGATCGTGTCATTTTGTCGGTGCGCGATACCGGCATCGGCATTCCTGCGGAGCAGATCTACCGCCTCGGAAATCCGTTCGTTCAGGTCCGCAACAATGCCGGCACCACACAGACGGGCACAGGTCTTGGGCTTGCGCTCGTGCGTGCGCTCACCGAAATGCACGATGGTACGTTCCGGATCGAAAGTATCGAAGGTCAGGGGACGACCGTCAGCGTTTCGTTTCCGGCCTGCGCCCGCGAAACTCTCGCGGCGTAGCGAACAGATTTATCGCGCGCAGACCTGCGCGGATTCCGCGGCCACGGCCGGCACCAACCCGCGCAAGGAATTTCCGAGCAAGACTTCATCGGCCGATTCCAGATCGCGCGGATAAAGCTCAGCTTCCTCGCATTGCCCGTCGGCAATCAGGGCGCGGCGCAGGCAACCATTCAGCAAGCCGTCTCGCACGGGTGGTGTGAGCAACCGCTCGCCCCGGCGGAGGAAAATGTTGGTACGGCTTCCTTCCGTCAGCCGGCCCAGCTCGTTGACGAACAAAACTTCATCGCAACCTTGCGCGTGCGTGAACTCGGATTCGTAGGTCTCACGCCAATTCGTCTTGTGCCGCAGCATTATGTCATCGCTCGGCATTGTCACCGACGAGATGGCATAGCGCCAAAGACCCGGTGACGTCGTGGGCAATGGCATGCTCGAACACGAGAACGATCCGTCTTCGCGCAGAACCAACCGCACGCGCAAATCGCCGGAGGGCTCGGAAACAACCTCGCCCATCGCGTGCCGGGCCTTCGCAGCATCGAAGGGAATGGAGAATGTGGCAGCCGATTGGGCCATGCGCTCGAGATGGAGGCTCTGCCGGACGAAACCGCCCCGCGGCGTAAAGCGCAACGTCTCGATCAGCTCCAGCGGCTTGCGCGCAGTATCGTAATAGCGGGCCTTGAGCAGACACTCGTCGTACTCGTCCTGCACGCCAGAGTCGTGGACGACGGCGCCTCCGATGCCCAATGCGCCATGGCCATCGCTTATCGTCAGCGTGCGAATGGCAACGTTGAATTTCGCCGAACCATCCGGCGCGAAATGCCCGATCGCGCCGCAATAGACGCCGCGTGGGCTCTGCTCCAGCGCGCAAATGATCTCCATGGCGCGGATTTTTGGCGTCCCGGTGACCGAGCCGCAGGGGAACAATGCCCGCACTAGCTCCGGAACGGTCGTGTCCGGCTTCAGCTGCGCGCTTACCGTCGATACCATCTGATGCACGGTCGGGAAGGTTTCGATGGCGTAGAGATCACTCACCGAAACGCTGCCCAGTTCCGCCACCCGGCCCAGATCGTTGCGCAACAGATCGACGATCATGAGATTTTCGGCGCGATCCTTCTCGCTATTTTGCAGCCGGGTGCGCACCACCATGTCGTCCATGGGATTGCCACCGCGGGGCGCCGTGCCCTTCATCGGCTTGGCGGTTACTTTTCCATCGCGCGCGATCGAGAAGAATAATTCCGGCGAAAGGCTCAGTATGTGTCGCTTGCCGTCATCGATAAATGCGCCATGTGCGGCCTTCGAACGTTTGCGCAGCTCCAGATAGAGCGCCATCGGATCGCCGACAGCGGCAAAACGGGAGCGGAAGCTCAGGTTGGTCTGGTAGATGTCCCCCGCATCGATCAGATCATGCACTTGCGCGAAGCGTGTCGCGTAGTCTTCCGAATTCCATTCGTGATCGAGCGGACCGCCATAGGCTCGTCCCTTTGCCCGCAAGCCGAGTAATGCATTCGCCGTTTCACCCGTCAGCTCTTCGCAGGTGTCGAATATGCCGAACCACAGCAGCGGCGTGTCGCGCCGTTCCGGCAACAGGGAGCGCAGATGCGGCTCCAGCGTGTAGCCCAGTTCATAAGAGAAATACCCTGCAACATGCTTTCCGGCGCGGCGTGCGTTCTGGAGAATTTGAAGGGCGGCATCGACGAGGTGCGGCTCATCTGCCTGCACAATGGCGGCGGGCTTCGTATACCGGCGCACACGCTCATGACCCGGACGCGCGTCGTCCAGCAGGATTTCGACTGTATCGCGCAACATTCCGCCCATCCTCTCGGCATCCCGTTTTTGCCGCGCGGCGCGGAGAGTCGCAATGCACGGTTTCACGAAGCCCCCCTGCCGCACGGATTCGTGAACAAAATAGGGACACTTGATCCGCGGCCAAACGACCCCACATTGTATGCAGAGGCGGCGCCTTCGGGGCCGCGACAGTCAGGAATGACCGGCGGCCACGAAAGGCGGCGTCGGCAAGGCCGCTCAAGGAGGGCTTTGGAGATGAATCGCGGTGGAACCTTCAACAGCCCGTTTTTGCTGGGCTTTGAGCACCTAGAACGGTTGCTCGAGCGGACCGCGAAAAGCGCCGGCGAGGCCTATCCGCCCTACAATATCGAAGACGCTGGCGGGGACCGCCTTAAAATCGTCCTCGCCGTAGCTGGTTTCTCCCGCGAGGAGCTGAATGTCACAGTCGAAGACAATCAGCTCGTGATCCGGGGCAAACAGAACGAATCCGCCGATCGCACGTTTCTTCATCGTGGCATCGCGGCGCGCCAATTCCAGCGCGCGTTCGTGCTGGCCGAAGGAATCGAAGTGACAGGCGCAGAGCTCGAAAACGGATTGCTCGCCATCGATCTTGAAAGGCCTCGCGCGCAGACGGTTACACGCACCATCGAGATCAGGAGCCGGACGAACGCAAAGGCGTGAGGGATTGGAAAGGAAGGTCGCTATGACCAATAGAAACGAGATCTACGATGTCGATGTCGAGCAACATGCTGCCCGCATCGCCTACATCAAACCGACAGGCATCGAGGAAGCCACCCGATTGGGCATCATGCCCAAGGGCATCAAGCTGCCAGACAATGCGAAGCTCTACGTGCTTCACGCCATCGACGGCACAGTGCTCGGCTACACCGACTCCTGGGACACCGCCTATGGCGCGGCGATCCAGAATGAGTTGACGCCGGTGAGCGTCCACTAGGCTTATAGGTGCAGATTAAAGAAAAAGGGCCGGAGAAAACTCCGGCCCTTTTTTGTTCGTTCGAAAGGTCAGGCTGCTTGCGAATTCGCGCTGCCATTCGTTTTCTCGGTGAGAAGCGCATAGAGCACTTCCGGATCCTTCGCCGCCCGCAGCTTTTCGCAGGTCTGCTGATTGCGTAGCAGGCGGGACACGCGCGCCAATGCCTTCAAATGATCTGCGCCGGCGCCTTCAGGCGCGAGCAACAGAAACACCAGATCGACGGGCTGATTATCGACTGCGTCGTAGGCGATCGGCGTCTCAAGACGCGCAAACATGCCGACGATCTTTGTCAGCCCTGCAAGGCGACCGTGCGGAATGGCAATGCCCTGCCCCATGCCGGTCGAGCCAAGACGCTCGCGCTCGATCAGGGTCTCAAAGATGCGGCGCTCGGGAAGCCCGCTGATGGGTGCGATGCGCTCAGCCATCTCCTGCAGCAATTGCTTCTTACCCTGGGCCTTCAAATTTGAAAGGACGGCCTCGGGCGCAAGCAGATCGGTGATTTCCATGGGACCCTTCTGAACGCGACAATCAGGCGGAATCGCTTTCCAGCGTATTCCCCTTTTGGTGATGATTCTTCAAGCGGCGCTTGTAACGGCGAAGCTGCTTCTCCAGATGCTCCAGCACGGCGGCGAACGCGGTGTGCGCGTCTTTTCCCGTACCTTCCGCCTTCATCACCGGACCCGAGTCGAGATGTGCCGTGCAATCAGCGCGGAACATCGGACCTTCATGAGAGAAGACGACATTCGCTTCCGCACCACCGTCGAAATGCTTTGCAAGGGCTGCTTCCAGCTCTGCGCGCACTTTTTCAGGTAGCGCTATGCCGATCTCGATTTGCTTGCCTGACACCCGGACGTTCATGGCTTGTCAATGCACCACTTGGAGTTTCGGTTGCGCGGTTGTTTGCGCTTGTTCCTAGCTACCATCGAAAAGGCGGCGGGTGTGTAGGCCCGGCCCTCCCCAAAGTCAACGTCACGTCAAAAGGCCCGGAATCCCTTAGCGGCCAGCGGCTGCGCCGAAATCCGACGCCTTCATTCTACGCCGTTCCACGGAAGATGGAATGCGCATCGCTTCGCGATATTTTGCGACAGTCCGCCTTGCGATATTGACACCGTCCGCTGTCAAGAGCGCAACGATGCGGTCGTCGGACAAGACTTCGGCAGCTTCGTTGTCGATCATCTCGCGAATCCGGTCGCGCACGGCTTCCGCGGAGTGGGCTTCCGCGCCATTCACCGCCTGGATCGAGGCGGTAAAGAAATATTTCAGCTCGAAAAGCCCGCGTGGGGTCGAAATATATTTATTCGATGTGACCCTGCTCACAGTGGATTCATGCATCGTGATCGCGTCGGCGATTGTGCGCAGGTTGAGCGGGCGCAGATGGCGCACGCCATAGGTCAGGAAGCCATCCTGCTGGCGCACGATCTCGGTGGCGACTTTCATAATCGTGCGCGCGCGCTGATCCAGACTCTTCACCAGCCAGTTCGCGTTGTTGAGGCAATCGGTGATGTAGGTCTTCGAGTCCTTATCGCGCGCGCTACCGGAAATCTTCGTGTAGTAGCGAGAATTCACCAGCAAGCGCGGCAGGGTGTCGGCATTGAGTTCGATATGCCAGCCGCCATCATTGCCTTCGCGCACGAACACGTCCGGCACCACCGGCTGCACCGGCTCGGAGCCGAATGCGAGACCCGGCTTGGGCGTGAGTTCGCGAATTTCCCCGATCATGTCCGCGATGTCTTCGGCATCGCAGCCGCACAACTCGCAAAGTTTCGCCGTGTCGCGCTTCGCCACCAATTCCAGATTGGCGAGGAAGGCCTGCATGATCGGATCGAGGCGGCCCAACTCTTTCAGCTGCAGGCTGAGACATTCGGCGAGATCACGGGCGCCGACGCCGGTCGGTTCGAAACCCTGAATGACCTTCAGAACGACTTCCACAGTTTCGCGGGGAACGACGAGACGCGCCGCCATCTCGTCCAGATCGGCGCGGCAATAACCGGATTCGTCGATCACATCGATTAGCGAGGCGCCGATCAGGCGGCGTTCGCCGTCCAACCCGGCAATGGAAAGTTGCTCGGTGAGGTGATCGCGGAGCGTTTCGGCCTGCGCGAGCGTGCGTTCAATGGCGCTCTCGCCATCTTCGCCCATGGCGGGACCGGAATTGCGCATATTCGCCCAGTCGGACTGCGACTGCTGCTGCGCCATGCGATCCGAACCGAAATCCTCGCCATGCACGTCTTCGCGCGCGGCATCGATATCGTCAGCCTTGGAGAAATCTTCGCGCGCAAGTCCGACGTCCAGCGTTTCGCCTTCCGTGACAGGCGCGGCTTCCGGTACGCGATCTTCAATCGGGCCCTGGTCGCGCTCGTCGCGCTCCAGAAGCGGATTCTTTTCGAGCTCCTGCTCGACGTAAGTAGCGAGCTCCAGATTGGAGAGCTGCAGGAGCTTGATGGCCTGCTGCAGCTGCGGAGTCATGACCAGGGACTGGCCCTGCCTCATCTCCAAACGCTGTGCTAACGCCATACGCTGCCCCTACGCATACTTCGCTAAAGCGAAAATCTCTCGCCGAGATAAATCCGGCGGACTTCGCGATCGCCGACGATCTCCGCGGGCGAACCTTCTTTCAGAACCTGGCCTTCATGGATGATGTAGGCACGGTCGATGATATCGAGCGCATCGCGCACGTTGTGATCGGTGATGAGAACGCCGATGCCGCGATCCTTTAGATGGCGTACCAGGTCACGAATATCGTTCACCGCGATGGGATCGATACCCGCCAGCGGTTCGTCGAGCAGGATGTAGGACGGATGGGTCGCCAGGCAGCGCGCGATTTCCACGCGGCGGCGCTCTCCGCCCGACAGCGCAATCGCCGGCGTGTCGCGCACATGCGTGACGCCGAATTCCGCCATCAATTCCTCGACCATCGCTTCGAGGCGCGCCGGGTCGCTTTCCACCAGTTCGGCCGTGGCGCGAATATTTTCTTCGGTCGTCAACCCGCGGAAGATGGACGCTTCCTGCGGCAGATAACCGATGCCCATGCGGGCGCGGCGATACATCGGCATGGAGGTCACGTCATGGCCGTCCAATTCGATGGTGCCATAATCGACGGGGATCAGCCCCGTGATCATGTAAAAGGTGGTCGTCTTGCCCGCGCCGTTCGGGCCCAGCAGGCCAACGACTTCGCCGCGGCGGAGCGTCAGGCTCACCGCGCGCACAACGGGGCGTTTCTTGAAACTCTTCCCGATCTTGGTGACGACAAGACCGCCCGTGCCTTCGACGACGCGAACCGGCACGTCGCCGTCGCGCTTGAGAAGCTGAGTCTGGGAACCGTTTTCGGTTGTCATGGCAAGAACTGTGCCTTTTCGGATTTAAGGAACTGTGAAGGCTATTTAGCCGGGGATTTACCAGTTGTTTGCGATTG
>JANWJQ010000113.1 GCA_025451875.1 Rhizomicrobium sp. | reverse complement strand
TAGATCGACTCTTTCAGTTCTTTCGCGGCGCGGAAGGCGACCTTCTTGCTCGCTTTGATCTTGATCGCTTCGCCGGTGGCCGGGTTGCGGCCCATGCGGGCGGCGCGCTTGCGCACGACAAGAATGCCAAGACCGTTGAGGCGGATACGGGCGCCCTTCTTCAGGTGCTTGGTGATGGTGGCGATGGTGTCATCAAGGAACGCATGCGCGGCCTTGTTCGACATCTCGTGCTTTTCGGCCAACTGCATCGCCAGCTGGCGTGTGCTGACCGTTTCGACTTTTGCTTTTGCTGTTCCGGCCGTAGCCATTTGATTTGCTCCTTCGTGGCGAATCAGTTGATGCCTGATTTTACTGCACTTCCGAGAAGACAAGCGATGGGCGTGGCCAAGAAATGCTGATTTTTCAGCGTTTCATCAACTTGCCCACAGGAGCCCCAAAAGAAAAACGCGCCGCCCATTGGGGCAGCGCGTTTTCACATCCGTTCTAAAGCGACGATCAGGCCCCGGCCTTGGCCTCTTCGTTGCGCTCTACGCGCTCGCCGATACGGGCGGACTTGCCGCGGCGGCCACGCAGATAATAGAGCTTCGCGCGGCGGACCTTGCCCTTGCGCACAACCGAAACGCTGTCGACCAGAGGGGAATAGACCGGGAAAACGCGCTCCACGCCTTCGCCATAGGAGATCTTGCGGACGGTGAAGCTCTCATTGATGCCGGCGCCCTGGCGCGCGATGCAGACGCCTTCGAATGCCTGCAGACGCTCGCGCGTCTTCATCTTCTTGGCCTTCTCGTCGAAGGTCTGCTCCACGACCTTCACGTTGACCTTCAGCGTGTCGCCCGGGCGGAAAGACGGGTGGGCCTTCGCGCGAAGGGCCTTCATCTGCTCGGCTTCGAGTTCTTGGATGAGGTTCATTGTTCTTCTCTCTGGTCTCACTGGCAGCCGGGCAGGCTTGAATTTCAACGCTTTTCGCGCCTTCAGAGGGCGCGGAGCCGGGCCGTATAGCCTAGTGTTTCCGCTTTTCAAAGAGGGTCCACAGATCGGGCCGGCGGGCTTTGGTGAGGCGTTCCGCCTCGCTTTGCCGCCATTTGGAAATTTCCCTATGATTCCCGCCAGTTAGCACGTCCGGAATGTCCCGGCCCTCAAAGCTTTGGGGGCGGGTGTATTGCGGATATTCCAGCAAGCCTTGGGAGAAGCTTTCCTCGTCGGGCGAGGCTTCCGCACCCAGCACACCCGGGATGAGGCGAACGGCCGCCTCAATCAGTGCCTGGGCCGCTATCTCTCCGCCTGCCAGCACGAAGTCGCCGAGGGATACCTCTTCCAGGTTTCGCGCTTCGATCACGCGCTCATCCAGCCCCTCGAAACGGCCACAGAGCAGGATCGCGCCGGGACCATTCGCAAGCTGACGCACGCGCGCCTGGGTCAGCGGCGCACCGCGGGGGGAGAGATAGATGGTGGGAACATTCGGATTGCTCGCGCGCGCGGCATCAATGGCGGCGCAGGCCACATCGGCGCGCATGACCATACCGGGGCCGCCGCCGGACGGCGTGTCATCGACGGTGCGGTGCTTTCCCAGCCCATGCTCGCGAATATCGCGCACATCGAGGGACCAGAGCGTTCTCTGCAGCGCTTTGCCGAGCAGCGAATGACCGAGCGCCCCCGGAAACATCTCCGGGAACAGGGTCAGCACCGTGGCGCGCCATGTCATGTGAGGGCTTTTTTGAATCCGGCATGGCTCTGCACGAAGCCAAGACGGCGATAGAATAGATGTGCGCGCGGGCGGCGCAGGTCGGAATCGAGCTGCACGAGCTTGCAGCCGTTCTCGCGCGCGACGCGGATGGCTTCCTTCATCAGCGCTGTGCCGACATTGTGGCCGCGCATGGACGATTTCACGCGCACCGATTCGATCAGCGCGCGCTTGCTGCCGTTGCGCGATACGCCGGGAATGAAAACAAGCTGCAGGGAGCCGACGATCTTGCCGTCGATCTCGGCGAGCAGCATCCGATTGTAAACTTCCTTCGCCATCGCTGCGAAGGCTTCGGTGTATTCATCCGATACCGACGCGCCCTCGCGGCTCTCCGCGATCTCGTCATCGGCCAGCATGGCGACGATCGTGGGAAGGTCGGCTTCAGTCGCGTCACGGAAAGTGATCTCGCTCATTCCACGCTTCCTTTCTCGCCCGCTTCCACTTCCTCGGGCGCGGCGATCACGATGCGCCCGCCGTCAATGTCGATTTCCCGCGCCACCTCGCGCGTGAAAGGCAGGAACACTTCATCGCCGTCATCGCGTGCAAGTTCGATCACATCGCCCGCGCCGAAATTGTGCAAGGCGCGCACCGTGCCCATCGCGCGGCCTTCGGTATCTTCCGCGCGCAGGCCGATGAGATCGGCATGATAGAATTCGTCAACATCTTCCTTGGGAAGCGCAGCGCGCGGAACGAAAAGCTCCGCGCCTTTCAGCGCTTCGGCGGCATTGCGGTCGTTTACGCCTTCCAGCGCAACGACCGCACCGTCCTTGGCTTCGCGCACGAAGGTCGCGCGAAAACTCTTGCCGTCCTTCGTATGCAGCGGGCCATAGGCGCCGAACTTGTCGGGGCTCTGGGTGAAGGTTTTCACCTTCACCTCGCCCTTCAAACCCTGCGCGCCGATGACGACGCCAAGAAGAACCTCGCGGGCCATTACGCCTGCGCTTCGCCCTCTGCGGCAGCCGCAGCGGCTTCAGCAGCGTCGGCGGCGGCCTTGGCGTTGGCAGCGGCGCGTTCCTGCGCCTTCTTCTTCGGCAGCATCTTCTGCGGGCTGTGCTTCTTCAGCGGCTCGACAACACCGGCAGCGGCGAGGAACCGGTGAACGCGGTCGGACGGCACGGCGCCTTTCTTCATCCATTCCTTCGCCTTCTCGATATCGAGCTTGAGGCGATCGGCGTGATCCTTCGGCAGGAGCGGGTTATGGAAGCCCAGCTTCTCGATGAAGCGGCCGTCACGCGGCGCGTGGCTGTCCGCAACCACGATGGAATAATGCGGACGCTTCTTGGTGCCGCCGCGCGACATTCTGATCTTCAAGGCCATTATATTCTCTTTCCTTCGTTGAACGCGTTGAACTTTGAACTGCTATCTTTTTGGGAAGCCGGGCGGCATTCCGCCGCCACCGAACATGTTTGCGAGGCCCTGCATCGCGCGCCCGCCCTTGCCCATCTTCTTCATCATGTCGGACATCTGGCGGTGCATCTTCAGAAGTTTGTTCACGTCAGACACATCCACGCCCGCGCCCGCCGCGATGCGCTTCCTGCGCGAGCCGTTGATGACATCGGGATTGGCACGCTCCTGCTTGGTCATCGAAGAGATGACCGCTTCCTGGCGCGTGAGAATCTTGTCGTCGAGACCAGCGCCGGCGAGCTGGTCTTTCATCTTTCCGACACCGGGCAGCATGGCGAGCACGCCGGACATGCCGCCGAGCTTTTTCATCTGCTGAAGCTGCTGGGCGAGATCGTTCATGTCGAACTCGCCTTTCTTCATCTTCTTGGCGAGCTTCTCGCCCTGTTCCTTGTCGAAGCTCTCCGCCGCCTTCTCCACGAGCGAAACGACGTCGCCCATGTCGAGGATGCGCGAGGCCACGCGCGCCGGATGGAAGGCTTCGAGCGCATCCAGCTTTTCGCCGGTGCCCAGGAACTTGATTGGCGCGCCGGTGACCGCACGCATCGAGAGCGCCGCACCGCCGCGCGCATCGCCGTCCGAGCGCGTCAGAATGATGCCGGAGAGCTTCACGCGGTCGTTGAACGACTTGGCGATGTTCACCGCATCCTGGCCGGTGAGCGAATCCGCGACGAGCAAGGTTTCATGCGGATTGGTCTGCGCCTTCACCTGCGCGACTTCCGCCATCAACTGTTCGTCGATGTGCTGGCGGCCCGCGGTGTCGAGAATGAGGACGTCGTAACCGCCGACCTTGGCTGCCGCCATGGCGCGCCTGGCGATCTCGACCGGCGTCTGGTTCGCCATGATGGGGAGGGTCGGCACGCCGGCCTGCTCGCCCAGAATTTTCAGCTGCTCCATCGCTGCAGGGCGATGCACGTCCAGCGACGCCATCAGCACACGCTTTTTCTCGCGCGTTTGCAGCATCAGCGCGAGCTTTGCGGATGTCGTTGTTTTACCGGAGCCTTGCAGACCGACCATCAGGATCGGCGCGGGAGGCGATCCGAGATCGAGCGAGGAATTTTCCGTGCCCAGCGTTTCGACAAGCTGGTCATGCACGATCTTGACGATCTGCTGGCCCGGCGTGACGGAACGAATGACATTTTCGCCAATCGCCCTGGGGCGGACCTTGTCGATGAAGTCTTTAACAACCGGCAGTGCGACGTCGGCTTCGATCAGCGCCGTGCGGATATCGGCGAGGCCCTCATCGACGTCGCTCTCGCTGAGCGCGCCGCGCCCGCGAAGCCTGTCGAATGTGGCGCCGAGGCGCTGTTGAAGACTGTCGAACATCCAGACCCAAATCCAAAAGCAGTGAAACCCCAGAGGGCGCGCCTGCGCTGTCTGGGGGCGATCTTGGGCCAAGCCCAAGACCGGAAAGACCTAAGGCTTTCCGGAAGTGGGCGGGTTTTAGGCCAGGCGGGTTGGAAAAGTCAACAAATCTTGGGAAAGCGCCCGCAATCCCCGATTTGCAACCCGCATCGCAAACCTGTCCGCCCTTCAATGAAGGCTCCATCGGGGCCCAACCTCCAAGATGCTATCATGGGCGCACATCGGACGTGATTGGCAGATGCCTTGCGAGATTTTCGGGCCACCAAACTTTACGATCTTCTCGCTGCTTCGCCGCTGATCGTCTGGTACGGTTTCGGTACCGCCGGTCTGTGGCCGCAATTGACCCACGCTTTCCGCGAAGGTCTGTCCACCGGGAGCGGAGCGTTCTGGCTTCAAGGATTTTCTCTGGCCGCGTCGCTGGTGTTTCTGGGTCTGGAGATCCTTATCTTCTTCGTACGTTCGCCACCGGTGCACTTCTCCGAATCCTGGGCAAGCAGGGCGATGGCACTTCTGGCGGCGAATTCCGGCGTTGCTTTTCTGATTTTGCCGCGCGCGACGATTTCGCCCTTGGCGGCGATTGTGTCTTCGGTGCTCAGTCTCTCGGGGTCGCTGATGGCGATTTTCGTTCTGGGTTGGCTGGGCAGGTCATTCAGCATCCTCCCGCAGGCGCGCCGCCTTGTAACCGAAGGCCCATACCGGCTGGTGCGTCACCCCCTCTACCTCGCAGAAATGATCGCCAGTCTCGGAGTGGCGATTCAATTCGAACAGCCTTGGGCCACGGTCATCGCCGTCTTTATTTTTGCATTGCAGTTTCCCCGCATGCATTACGAGGAAGCGATTTTGGAAAAGGCATTTCCCCTCTATCGCGATTATAGCGCGCGAACCGCCAAACTGTTGCCCGGCTTTTATTGAGGCGCAAAGCCGACGCGAGACGTGCCGGCTTTTGTTAACCGGACACACACTCTGTCGCGTAAGCCCGTCTTAACCCGGCGGGTGGACGATGGGTGGGCGAAAAGGCTCGCGAATGACATCAACCGATCTTCCCCAGTTGGGCGGACTGAAGGCGCTGGGCGCGCAGAGCAAGCTCAACAGGCTGGTGCTCGATTATTGGTGGAGCCTGCGCGACGGTGATGCGCTGCCCAATCGCAGCGACTTCGACCCCGCGCAGGTGCGCCCTGCCCTCTCACGGCTTTGCATCTTCGAAGCGCATTAAGGGCGAGTCCGTGAATTGCCGTCTCGCTGGCAGTGGTGTGCGTCATAGCCTCGGTCTCGACCTTAGCGGCATGGATTATCGGCAATACACGCCACGCGCGATGATCAGGCAGCGGCTGGACGCCTATTCCGACATTCTGGGCGGCATGGCGATGCGCAACGTGCGGCGGGCCACGCTGAACACCGGCGAAATCAACATTTGGGAAGAGTTGGTGCTGCCCTTCGGCGACAGGCGCGAAGACGGTTCGCAGCACCTCCTCATCATCGCGGAATTTCCGCTGCTGAAGCATGGCGAGCATGTGCCTTCACCGATCGAAGTGACAGGCTCGCCGCACTCGTTCCAGTTCTATCGCACCGCCGCCCAAGCTATTTCGTCAGACCGAGCTTCTGGCCGAGATAAGTGTAGGACTGCGCCCAATATTCGGCTTCTTCCGCATGGGTGGAGCCCGGGCCGTGTCCGCCTTCCGGCGATTCATAGAACATCACGTCCTGCCCCATGCTCTCCATCTTCGCCGCCATCATGCGCGCCCAGATGGGCGTGACGCGGTCGTCGCTGGTCTCGGTGATGAACAGCACTGGCGGATATTTCACACCGGGCTTCAGGTTCTGATAGGGCGAATACTTCTCGATCCACGCACGCTCTTCCGGGATCGCCGGATCGCCATACTCATCCACCCATGACGCGCCCGCGCCGAATTGCGTATAGCGCAGCATGTCTATCAGCGGACGCTGGCAGACGACGGCGCCGATGAGGTCCGGACGCTGCACCATGGTGGCGGAGACAAGCAGACCGCCATTCGATGCGCCGACGATGCCAATCTGCTTGGGCGTCGCGAAACCGCGATGCGCGATGTCCGCGGCGACTGCTTCGAAATCGTCGAAGGCGTGCTGATGGTTTTTCTTCATCGCCGCCTGATGCCAGGCCGGGCCGAACTCGCCGCCGCCACGGATGTTGGCGACGACGATCGCGCCCCCCTTGGAGAACCACGGATCATAAGGCGCGATCGGGCGATGGCCGTCATTCCAATACCAGGGTTCCAGCGACAGCTCGAAGCCGCCATAGGAATAGAGGATCGTCGGCGCCGGACCTTTGATGTCTTTGCGGTGGACATAGAAATACGGGATCTTCGTGCCGTCCGCCGAGGTCGCCCAGAACTGTTCGGAGACCATGTTGCTGGCATCGAAGCGCGCGGGCTCGGACTTGATCTCTTTCGGCGCGCCTTTGCCATCATAAGCATAGAGCGTGACGGGCTTCAGAAAGCTTTCGAAGGTGAAATAGGCTTCCGGGCCCCAATCATTCGTCGAAACAATGTGGGTCGAGCCGCCATCGGGCAGCGCGAGCTTCGCATCGCTCCATTTGCCGTCTTTCAGACGGAATTCATGGATCGTGCCCATGACGTTGTGGAAGATCGACGCATAGACCGCATCGCGGCCCGCCGACACATCTTCGATCGTGCTGCGCGCATCCGGCGTGTAGAGCACGTCATATGTCGGCAGCATCTTCTGCATCACGAAAGGCTTCACCGGGAATGCCACGAGCGAGCCTTGCGGGATTTCCTTGCCGCCTTCCGGCGTCCACGCATTGCGCAGCGTGAAGAGCAGATTGCCCTGCGTGACGCCTCTCAGATCCGCCCCCGGCGGCAGGGGCAGCTTCATCGTCGAGCCATCCGGCATGACGTAATAATATTCGTTGGTGAAGAAGGTCAGCCCACGATTGATAAGCGCGATAGTGCCGTAGGGCCCGCGGAACACGACGGGCCGCGCGGCGATATCGTCTTCCTTGGCTTCATAGACCGTCTTCGCGGCGGTGATCGGTTCGCCCCGATGCCAGATTTTCACGATGCGGGCATAACTCGACTTCGTCATCGTGCCAGGACCGAAATCGGTGGCAAACAGAACCGTATCCGCATCGACATAGGTCGCGTCGGATTTGGCGAGCGGCAGCGTGAAGCCGTCAATCAGGAATGCCTTGGTGTTGGGATCGAATTCGCGCACGACCGAAGCGTCGCTGCCGCCTGGCGAGAGGCGCACGAGACAGCGCTTGAACCCCGGCGCGCAATCCGCGCCCTGCCACACCCACGGCTTGCCTTCAGCCTTGTCGAGCGCATCGACATCCAGCAGCATATCCCATTTGGGATCGGCCTTGGCGTAATCCGCGACGGTTGTCTTGCGCCACAGGCCGCGTGTGTGCTGCTCGTCCTGCCAGAAGTTGAAGACATCGCCGTGATCGAGATTGCCAAATGCGATGCGATCGTTCGCATTGAGGATCTTCAGGATGGAATCGTAGTCGCGCTGATAGTTCGGATCGGCCTTCAGCGTGGCGAGAGTCTTGTCGGTGCGTTCCTTCGCCCAGGCCACGGCTTTGGCACCATGGATATCGGTGAGCCAGAGGTTGGGATCATTGTCGGCGGCAGCTGCGGCATGTCCCGTCTTATGCTTCTTCACGCTGTCGGCTCCCATCGCGGTCCAACCGCCGGCGATCGCGCCCGCCAACATGACACCCAGAACCAGCCTGCCGAACTGCATTGCGAGGAACTCCGCTTTTGCCTCTTGCGAGGGGCGCTTTTTGGAAATTTGGCCGGTTTAGTCAACCCACTGGCCCCTGCGCGGTCCAGCGCTTATATAGCGCCCAAATGACCGCATTCCTGAAAATGCATGGGCTGGGCAACGACTTCGCCGTTTTCGACGCGCGGAATCAATCGCTTGCGCTCGATGCTGCGGTTGCACGCGCCCTTGCCGACCGGCGTTTCGGCGTCGGTTGCGATCAGGTCATCGTGATCGAGCGTGCGACGAATGGCGCGGACGCCTTCATGCGCATCTACAATTCCGACGGCGGCGAAGTGGAAAGTTGCGGCAACGCCGCACGTTGCGTCGCACGTCTGCTGATGGATGAAAAAGGGGCAAGCGAAATCAAGCTCGACACCACGGGCGGTGCGCTTGTCTGCAGGGCAGATGGCGCTAATGTCAGCATCGACATGGGTGTGCCGAAATTCGGCTGGCGCGAAATTCCAATTGCGCGGGAAACCGACACATTGTCATTTCCCATCGCAATCGCGGGAAGCGACTTCCATCCGCTGACAATCGCCACCGCCGTGAATGTCGGCAATCCCCATGTCATCCTGTTCGTGCAAGATGCCGAACATGCACCGGTTGCCGAGTTGGGGCCGAAGATTGAAACCCACCCGCTCTTTCCCGAGCGCACCAATGTCGAATTCGTGTCGCTGATCGACAGGGACAGGCTGCGTATGCGCGTGTGGGAGCGCGGCGTGGGCATCACCATGGCTTGCGGCACCGGCGCTTGCGCAACGATGGTCGCATCGCACCGGCGCGGGCTTGTCGGCCACAAGGCGGAAGTGGTTCTCGACGGTGGGTCGCTGACTTTGGAATGGGCTGGCGAAGGCAAGCCCGTGATCATGACCGGCCCGTGGGCGCAGGCTTACAAGGGCGATGTCGATCTTTCGGCGCTCGCACGATGACCAAGATCGTGACCTTCGGTTGCCGGCTCAACGCCTATGAAAGTGAAGCCATGCGCGCCCGCGCCGGCGAGGCGGGGCTTTCCAATGCCATCATCTTCAACACCTGCGCGGTAACGGCCGAAGCGGTGCGCCAGTCGCGCCAGGCGATCCGCAAGGCGCGCCGGGAAAATCCGAACAGCAAAATCATCGTCACCGGCTGCGCGGCGCAAACCGAGCCACAGACCTATGCCGGGATGCCGGAAGTCGATCTGGTTCTGGGCAATGCCGAGAAGCTGGATGCGAAGAACTATTTCATCAATGAGCGCGTGCGCGTGAACGACATCATGTCGGTGCGCGAGACCGCCTCGCAGATGGTGGGCAGTTTTGACGGCCGCGCGCGCGCTTTTCTACAGGTCCAGAACGGCTGCGATCATCGCTGCACCTTCTGCATCATTCCCTACGGCCGGGGAAATTCGCGCAGCGTCGGCGTTGGCGAAGTGATCGCGGAAGCACGGCGGCTCACCGAAGCAGGCTTTCCCGAAATCGTGCTGACGGGTGTCGATCTCACCTCATACGGTCACGACCTGCCGGGAACGCCGTCGCTGGGCGCATTGGTGCGCAAGATCCTGAAGCTGGTGCCGGCGTTGAAGCGCCTGCGCCTTTCCTCCATCGACTCCATTGAAGCCGATGACGAACTGATGCGAGCCATAGCGGAAGAAGAGCGGCTGATGCCGCATTTCCATCTTTCCGCGCAATCGGGCGACGACATGATCCTCAAGCGCATGAAGCGCCGCCATGCGCGCAAGGATACGATCGCGTTCTGCGATGCCGTGCGCCGGCTGCGCCCCGATATGGCCTTCGGCGCCGATCTGATCGCGGGCTTTCCCACGGAAACCGACGAGATGTTTGAGAACACCAAGGCCCTGATAGACGACGCCGGGCTGTCTTACCTGCACATCTTCCCCTTCAGCCCGCGCAAAGGCACGCCCGCGGCGCGCATGCCGCAGGTGGCCAGGCCGCTGGTGAAAGAACGCGCCGCGCGCCTTCGCGCCAAGGGCGAGGAGGCCTTGTCGGCGCGGATGAGCGCGCTGGTCGGCAGCGAACAGGTTTTGTTGGTCGAGAAGCAAGGATTGGGTCGCACCGCCTGTTTCGCGCAGGCGCGCTTTACCGGCGATACGCAACCGGGCCAGATGATCCGCGTTCGGGTGACGGACGCTACGCAAACGCAACTGATCGCAATGCAATGAGAGATTTTGGAGAAGCGCCGCCGCCGGAGACATTCTTCGAGCGGCTAAAGTCGGGTTTGTCGCGCAGCACCGCGGGACTTTCCGACAGCCTCACCGGCGTCTTCACCAAGCGCCCGCTCGACAAAGAAACCGTCGCGGAATTCGAAGAGGCGCTCATCCGCGCCGATCTCGGCGCCGCTTTCGCATCCAAGCTCGCCGCGCAAGTCGCCAGTGGCCGCTACGACACGCTGATTTCCACCAGAGAGGTTCGCGACATTCTTTCGGCGGAGATCGGCAAGGTTCTCAAGAAGGTGGAGAAGCCGCTCGCCATCGACAGAGACAAGAAGCCCTATGTCATTCTGGTCGCGGGCGTGAACGGCACCGGCAAGACCACCACCATCGGCAAGATCGCCAAACGGCTGACCGACAGCGGCCACAAGGTCTTGCTTGCAGCAGGCGACACATTCCGCGCTGCCGCCATCGAGCAGCTCACCGTATGGGGCGAGCGGACCAATTCGGAAGTTGTCTCACGGCCTGCCGGCAGCGATGCGGCCGGCCTCGCCTTTGACGCTGTCGAGCAGGCGCGCAAAACAGGTGTGGACGTCGTGCTGATCGACACCGCCGGGCGGCTACAGAACAAAGCTGGCCTGATGGGCGAATTGGAAAAGATCGTGCGTGTGATCAAGAAGCTGGATGCCTCGGCGCCGCATGCGACGTTATTGGTACTGGATGCGACAACGGGCCAGAACGCGTTGTCGCAAGTCGAGGCTTTCAAGGCTGCGGTTCCACTTACCGGCCTTGTGATGACCAAGCTCGATGGAACCGCCAAGGGTGGTATTCTCGTTGCGCTGGCTGAGAAATTCGGGTTACCGGTGCATTTCATCGGCGTGGGCGAAGCCGCATCCGACCTTCAACCCTTTGATGCGCAAGCCTTCGCCAATGCGCTGACGGGTGCGTCATGAGTGAAATGTCCAAACAGCGACAATCCCCGCTGGTAAAGTTGGCGCTCGACCTGGGTCCACTGATCCTGTTCTTCGCCGCCTTCAAGTTCGGCGGCATCTTCGCCGCCACCGCGGTGTTTATGGCGGCGTCCGTCGCCTCGCTCGGCATCGGTTATACGATGACGCGGAAAATTTCCCCCATGCCGCTGGTGACGGCGATCATCGTCCTGCTGTTCGGCGGTCTCACGCTTTATCTGAAGAACGACACCTTCATCAAAATGAAGCCGACGGTTCTCTACGCAATCTTTGGCGCGATCCTGCTGGGCGGCCTCGCTTTCAATCGCCTCTTCATCAAGGCGGTTTTTGCGCAAGCCTTCGAACTAGACGAAGTGGGTTGGCGCAAGCTGACATGGCGCTGGGGCTTTTTCGCCCTTGCGCTCGCCGCGCTCAACGAGATCATCTGGCGCAATTTCTCGACGAACATCTGGGTCGATTTCAAAGTGTGGGCGATCATCCCGCTGATCATGCTATTCGCATTGGCGCAAACGCCACTGGTGATGAAGCATGAGATCGGGAAAAAGGACGAAGCCTAGGCCGTCCGGCTCGGCACCCAGATCGGGTTGGTGAAAGGGCTAAACCCTTTCAGATCCTTGCTTTCCCTCCAATGATCCAACGCCCATTTTACACTGGGAAACGCCAGTTCTCCCCATGGGATTTCGTCCCAGGAAAACAGCTTCACCTCGAGGCTTTCCGGCCCTGCCGAAAAAGCGGGCTGCGAAAGCTTTGCGCGATACATCAGATGCACCTGGCTGATATGCGGCACCGCATAAACCGCCAGCAAAGAATCTATCGCAATCTGCGCATTCGCTTCCTCGCGTGCTTCACGCATCGCACCCGCCTCCGGTGTCTCGTGTTCTTCGAGATAACCGGCCGGTAACGTCCAGAAATTTTTTCGTGGCTCGATGGCGCGGCGACACAACAGGATGTGGTCGCCCTGCGTGACGACAGCACCGACCACGATTTTCGGATTGACGTAATGAATGTATTCGCAGCGTTCGCAGACGTGACGTTCCTGCGTGTCCCCATCGGGAACGCGCCAAACGAAGTTCGGTCCGGGTGACGGCGGAGAAATCTTGTCTCGTTCTGGCATCGCGCTGACAAATCTGCCCGTTTGCCGCAAGACGTGAAAGCGGAAAAAATTTTTGATCGATGTGATCGTCTGCAACACGAAACTGTTGTCGGCGCGCACGCGGGTGTCTAATGTTCTTGCACACCGCGAGGGGACCCGCGGCAAACACAATTTGTCGAGACCCCGGCGTTCCTCGGGTGTGTCATAAAAAGAAAAACGAGCGGCGCGAAATACCGCACGGATTTTTTTGGAAATTTCTGGGGTGGCTCAATGACTTCGAAGGTGCAGCGCAAGGCCAACGGAAGCTTTGAGCTTGAAGACGCGCCTTCCTATCTGATGCGGCGTTGCCAGCAGTTGTTCGGCGACCTCTACGCGCGCGAGACCAATGGCCGCGACCTGACGCGTCAGCAATTCATGGTTCTGGCGGCACTGGAACACAATGACGGCGTCAGCCAGACCGCGCTGGTCGAGATGACCAATATTGACCGTTCGACCCTGGCGGAAATGGTGCGCCGCATGCTGGAGCGCGGCCTACTGCTGCGCGAACGCACGGAAGAGGACGCGCGCGCCAATGCCGTCGCCATCACGCAATCCGGACGCAAGGCATTGAAGTTCGCGCGTGCAGCATCGGATCGTGCGGAACGCGCGCTGCTGGAAGCACTGCCTGCCGCCGAACGCGGCCGTTTCGTGAAATCGCTGGCGACAATCGCTTCCGCGGCGGGAACCTTCGCCAATGGTGCGGAAAAGCCGCGGCGCAAACTGATCCGCCGCGCGCGTCTCTAGCCTCTACATCTAGATACGAATGTCGATCTGCGACCCGGGCCGCGTATAAGGCGTCGGCGCAGCAGGCTGTGCAGATGCGGAAGGCGCGGCCGCTTTTGTTTCCTCAGCCTTGCCGAACAGCGGCTCGAACAGATCATCGCCTGACGGCTTGGGCTGCGCGCGCTGCAGCGGGACTGCCGGACGGGCCTGCTGCGCGGCAAGAAGGCTGGCGGAATTGATCTGCATGGCCGCAAACCTCGCAGATCATGGTTGGGAAAGTCTTAAGAGGGGCCCTGAGCGCTCTCAATGGCCGGCAGGATCGTGTTCGCCAGTGCATCCGGTGTGATGGCGCCCGCATAACGCAGCCGGATGATGCCACTGCGGTCGATGATGAAGGTCTCCGGCAGTCCGTACACGCCCCATTCGATGGAAGCGCGTCCGTCCGCATCCAGATCGATGCGGGAATAGGGATTGCCGACATCGGCCAGAAAGGCACGGGCTTTCAGCGGCGTATCCTTCTGCACCATGCCGTAGAGGGTCACGCCCTTCAGTTGGGACAGCGCGCGCAGCGCCGGCGCTTCCTCACGGCAGGGCGCGCACCAGGAGGCGAAGACATTCACTACCGAGACGTGGCCACTGCGCAGATCCGCAGGGCGGAAGGCTTGTGCCTCTGCGTCGAGTGGGGGAAGCGGCGTGATCGGCGCAGGCTTGCCGACCAGCACGGAGGGAAGCTCGTCCGGCGCAACCTGCGCGCGCTCACGCAGGCCTGCGAAAAAGAAAGCCGCGATGCCGATGAACACCAGAACCGGAACAATATAGATGAGGCGGTTCATTTGCCGCTTTCCAGCGCCGCGAGGCGGCTTTTCGCGCGGGCATAGGCCGCGAGCGTAAGACCAATCGCCAAGCCAAGACCCACAAGGCTCGCGCCATAAGCAGGCCAGACATAGGCCGCGTATTTGCCCATGGCGAAGAAGGCTTCCATCACGCAATCCCCAACTGCAGCGCCCGGGCGCGGCGATTGATGATCTCCGTGCGGATGCGGATCATCCAAAGCGTGAAGAACAGCGTGGTGTAGCCCACAGCCATCAATCCCAGCGGCCACAGGAATACGGCGGAGATCAGGGGACCGCCGCTGCGGATGATGCTCTCGCCCTGATGCAGCGTGTTCCACCAGTCGACGGAGAATTCGATGATCGGCAGGTTCACGACGCCGACCAGCGCCAGGATCGCTGCGGCGCGGGCGGCGCGGGTTTCATCCTCGATGGCGTTCCATAGCGCGATGTAACCGAGATAGAGGAACAACAGCAGCAGGAACGATGTGAGCCGTGCATCCCACACCCAGTAGGCGCCCCACATCGGCTTGCCCCAGAGCGATCCGGTGATGAGCGCCAGCGCAGTGAAGAGCGCGCCCAGCGGCGCGGCGGATTTCGCGGCGACATCGGCGAGCGGGTGGCGGTTCACCAGGCCCAGCAGGGATGCGATGGCCATCAATCCGTAACACATCATCGCCACCCAGGCGGCGGGGACATGGATGAACATGATGCGCACCGTGTCGCCCTGCTGGTAATCCGGCGGGGCGGTGAAGCCGAGATAAAGACCGACAATGATCGTGAGTGCCGACGCGGCGGCCAGCCATGGCAGAACCGTGCCGCTCAAATTCATGAAGCGCTTGGGATTGGCGAATTCGAAGATCGAGGCCATGGCGCCGTCTAGTCCTTCGCCGGTTTTGCAACAAGCATCGCCGTCATCCTGCGAGATTGAGCCGCACGGCGGCGGCGGCGGCAAAGGGGGCGAGCAGCACGGTCACCAGCGAGAATGCGCCAAGCAGCCAGAATGCGCCATTGGACAAGCCGTCCAGCGCCCCCAGCACCGCGCCGGAGCCGAAGATCACGGCGGGGGCCAGCAAAGGGAGCACGATGAAGGGCAGGATCAGGCCGCCACGGCGGATGGAAAGCGTCAGCGCCGCGCCGATCGCGCCAATGGCGGAGACGGCGGGCGTGCCGATGGCGAGCGACAACATCAGTGGCGCGTAACCGGCGGGCGGCAATCCGAACAAGACGCCGAGCAAGGGCGACAGCAAGGTGAGCGGCAGTCCGGTGGTCAGCCAATGGGCGGTGATCTTGGCGAAGGACATCGACTCCAGCGACAGCGGCGAGAGCGCGATGAGATCCAGGCTCCCGTCTTCGAAATCAGATTGGAAAAGCCGATCCAGCGAAAGCAAAGCCGCCAGCACCGCCGCGATCCAGAGAACGCCACCGGCGATGCGGGAGAGAAGATGCAGATCGCTGCCGACACCCAGCGGCACCAAGGTCGCGACGGCGGCGAAGAAGGCCAGCGCCAGGGCCGCGCTGCCGCCGGCACGGGTGGCGAGGCGCATGTCGCGCAAGAGAATGGCGGAAAAGGGGTTCATGCCAGCGCCAATCGCGCAGCTTGGATGCCGAGCGCTTCATGGGTGGCGACGATGGCGATGCCGCCGGAGGCGCAATGCGATTGGATGAATTGCGCGGCGAGGGATTTGCCGGCGGAGTCGAGCGCGGCGAGCGGTTCGTCGAGCAGCCAGAGCGGGCGGTTGCAGAGTTTCAACCGCGCCAGGGACAAGCGCTTCTTCTGTCCGGCTGAGAGATATTGGCAGGGCAGATCGCGGGCGCGGCTTAATCCGACTTCTTCCAGAGCCAAATCCAGATCAGCGGATGCACCGTAAAGCTCCGCGAAGAAGCGCAGCGTTTCGCGCGGGGTGAGTTGCGGCTTGGCGGCGTCGTGATGGCCGAGCCAGCCGATGAAATTTCCACGCTCCTCGCCATCGGAAATTTCAGCACCATCGCTGGTCAGAAGGATCGCGCCGGAAGCGGGCGACAGGAACCCCGCCATCATGCGCAGCAAGGACGATTTTCCCGCGCCGTTCGGGCCTTCCAGCGACAGCGCCTGCCCCGCTTCGACGCGGAATCCCAAATCGCGGAAAACCAGACGCCCGCCGCGGATGCAGGAAAGATTTTCGGCAAGGATCGAGCGAAGCGTCATCCTCCGCTCAATACATCAATACATATGCTGGCCGCCATTGATGGACATGGTGGAGCCGGTGACGAAGCCGGCGTCGTCCGCCACCAGGAAGAGCACGCCGCGGGCGATCTCCGATGCCTTGCCGAGCCGCCCCACGGGGATCTTGGCGACGATCTTCTCCAGCACATTGGGCGGCACGGCGGCGACCATGTCGGTGTCGATATAGCCGGGCGCGATGGCGTTGACGGTGATGCCCTTGGAGGCGCCTTCCTGCGACAGCGCCTTGGTGAAGCCGTGGATGCCGGATTTGGCGGCGGCGTAGTTCACCTGGCCATATTGCCCGGCCTGGCCGTTGATGGAGCCGATATTCACGACGCGTCCGAAGCCCCGCTCCAGCATCCCGTCCCACGCCGCCTTGCACATGTTGAAGCAGCCGCCGAGATTGGTATCGACCACTTCGTCCCAGCCGGCGCGGCCCATTTTCTTCATGGTGGCGTCGCGGGTGATGCCGGCATTGTTGACGATGATCTCGATGGGGCCGAGATCGGCGGCGATCTTCGTCATCGCGGCGCAGACGGCGTCGAAATCGGCGACGTCGAACTTGTAGACGGGGATTCCGGTCTTCTCGCTGAACGCCTTGGCGCGATCGTCATTGCCGCAATAGTTGGCGGCGACCTTGTAGCCCGCGTTCTTCAGCGCGACGGAGATGGCTTCTCCGATACCACGCGTTCCACCTGTGACAACGGCTACCCGGCTCATTTTCTGGCGCTCCCTTGACGAAAAATAGTTTTTTATTGTTGGCGCGACCATAAAACGAAAAGCGGGCCGCGCGCGAGTGTTTCCACCGCATTGCGGCAAAACACCCGGCAAGCGACCCGCTTCCCGCTGTCCAAAACGATGGCAGGCCGGCGAAATCCCGGCGAAGGGCAAATCGCACGGCACCATGCGTTTCGGCCTTGGGCCTGACGATGCGGAGCGCGCGGCCGTACATGGCAGCCGCATTTCCTCCGCATCATCCGGATGCGCGCGAGCTCGCATCCGAGAGGCCCTGTATGGTCTCGCGTTATCGTCGGATGGGGTGGGGACGGGTTGTTTGTCGGGAATGGCGAAACATGATCTGCGGTTCTCCAAATTAGAACATAAAGAGAACATAGCAGGGGAATTTCAGACATCAATCCTAAAGTGCCTGAGATTTAGGACTTTCTATTCACGAAATGTTTCAAACGGCCGTGCCGTCCCTTTTGGGAGGCAATTGGGGGACTAGTGCATCCCCCACCCCGCCAGCATCCACACCGCCATGGCGATCATCATCAGGTTCTCGGTGAGGGAGACGAAACCGAGCGGCACTTTGCTGGCGCCGCCGACGCAGGCGCATTTGAGTTCGCGCTTGTCGATATAGACCGCCTTGAACACCGACACCGCGCCGATGCCGCCGATGAACAGCGCAACGGGCGCCGACAGCCATATCAGCACACCCGCGATCATCAGGATGCCCGCGAACGCCTCCGCATAAGGATAGATATAGGCATAGGGCACCCATCGGCGCGCAAGCAGATCATAGTTCAGGAACATGCTGGAAAACGTCTCCACATCCTGCAGCTTCAGCAGCGCCAGCACCGCCATGCTGAAAGCGATGAACCATGCCAGCGCGCGCCAGGTGAACGGCGTACCGAACACGGCCATGCTGGTCGCCAGCGCCATCAGCGCGGTGATCGCGAACAGCGCGACGACGGGCCGATAGGTGGTGGCCTTGGGATCGGGCAGCGGTTTGCCGAGGGCGCGGCGCAGATCCTCGTAACCGCCGATGCGCTTGCCGTCGATGAAGGTTTGCGGCGTGGTGGAGACGCCGTGTTCTTTCTTGAACGCGTCGTTTTCGTCGCGCGTGGTGAGCCAGCGGTCGTCCACGGTGAAGCCTTCGCGTTCCAGGAACCATCTGGATTTGAGGCCCCAGGGACAGGTGTGTTCCGGCATGACCATGCGATAAAGCGTGGCGCGGCGTGGTTCGGACATAAAGACTCCTTTCCCGTACTTAACGCACGGCAGGCGATCTTGTAGCCTCTGTACCGTGGTACGGAGTCAAGCATGACGGAAACGACGATTGCGGGTTTCGCGCGGGAAGCCGGCGTGGGCGTGGAAACGGTGCGTTATTACCAGCGCCGCGGGCTTTTGCCGACGCCGCGAAAATCCGGCGGCATCCGCCGTTATGGCGAAGAGGATGTGCGCCGGCTGCGCTTCATCCGCATGGCGCAAGGCGCAGGTTTCACGCTGGAAGAGATCGGCGAATTACTGGCTCTGCACGCCACCAACGACCGCCGCAGCGTGCGCGCATTGGCGTCCGAACGCATCGCGGCACTGGACGCCAGGATCGCGCAGATGAAGGCGGCGCGCGATGTTCTGACCAGACTGGCGCGGCAATGCGCGGCCGGAACGCGCGGCCCCTGCCCCATTCTCGCGGCATTTGAATAAGCCATCTTTGAACAAAGTTGTGCGATGCGCCATGCTGGCGCTGCCCTTTTCGAGTAGCCCCGATGCCCAACGATTATTCGCAGGACGACCTCACCAACCGCCTGACCAAACCCGGCTGGCAACGCACCGACGCCAGCGGCGCGACCGAGAGCGGGACGCTGAAGGACCTGGCGACAAAAGCCCATGCCGACCGTGCGAAACATCCGGGCGTGGTAAAAGAGGTCGAGACGGCAGTGGAGCTTGAACTGATCCAGCTCCAGCAGCTTTGGCACTATCTGGGGCTGCCGGATTGAGAATTTTGAACAGTTCCTAATAACGGAACAATTGCCACTCTACTCGCTCAATCGAACAAGAGGCTCGCACGCAAGCCAAGCTTTGGCGATCAGATCGATTGCTTTAGCTTCCCGAATATCTGGGTATCGGTCATATTGAAACTGCATTCCAACCTGTATCTGATAGTTTGAGCCCCGCTTGTTTACGAAAGAGCTGTAAGCCGCGTTTAGCCAGCGTTGCTGAACTTTTTGCGGTCCGCCCAGAGAAACTGCGGTACGCAAATCGAACTCAATTAGCGCATCAATATAAGCTGCCGATCTCTGGGATGGATACCGACGTTGTATCCCCCGAAACATCGGTTTTGCTCCCTCGTCAGAGTTCAGCAATGGCGCAAGTTTTTTCAGAATCTTAGTGATGAGGCGCTCAAAGCCTTCTTCGCCCAGCCCCTTTATATTTTTCCTCGTGGTGCCATTCACCGCATTAGGCACTGTCACGGTAGCTTCGACGCAACGAGAGCTCAGACTAAGAGTCAGGTGCGGATGGTTGGTAAAGACTTTAACGCCACTTGCTTTACTCAAGGGCAGAAAGTCCCAAACCAAATCGCCTTGTGTGCCTGTGATCGCTGTTCGACCAGATAATGTCGGATTCACGCCAAGCCTATTTTGAAGATCGCGCCGCTTTTTTAGCTGTTGCATCGCAAGCCGAAGCACCCGCTTACCTTCGAGGTAGGAAAAAGGGCGCTCGTATCCAAACCGGAACCCAGAAAATGTCGTCAACATTCCTTCCAAAAGTCGCTCCGTCTCAATGAGTTTCGCTTCGGTAACTTCGAGAAATTCCGATACACATTTCGCCCAATAACTGCTGGGTGCGTTTCCATGAAGCCAGACGTATATTTCACTCCACTCTCGCAGTTGAGTGTCAGGAGGCACAGAAAAGTTTTTGTGCTGGGTGATCGCAACAACGAATACTTCTTGAAACCCAAGGCGCTTGGCGGTGGCACGGTGACGCTGAATCTGGCCTGATGTTAGCTGAGTCAATACTTTGCTCTCAATAATGATGCACCAACTTGCTTCCTCATCGAATATCCATCCGTCGGGAATGCCCCGACGGATTTTCTCATCATCAACGGGCTGGAGTTCGCCAGGATATTGCTGCTCCAAGATCCTCAAATGCCGAACATTCCGCGGTGGCCTCAGAGAAGTAAATTCTCTGATGAATTCAGATAGCAGAACGCGATCTTGATCGAGCGCCGTCAAAAACGCATGGGTGATCCGATTTTCCGGCTGTGAATATTGGTCAAAGATATTTCGCACGGACGAAGACCAATCTCTTAAGTTGCCATATTCGTTATTTTGTTGCGGCTTCCCACTAAACCGTATCAAAACTTTAGGCGACTTCGGCTCACCCTCTTCCGCACTTTCGCCTTCCCCACCGCATTCGCCAAGGTCGCGTTGATCCGGCTTTGCCAGCCGGGGCCGCTGGCGCGATAGGCGCGCAGAACATCCGCATCCAACCGCAGCGTGACCTGCTCTTTTGGGTCTTCCAGCTTTGGCCGTCCGCGCGAACGCTTGGAGGCTCCCGCCAGCGTGGGAAGAACGTCCTTCAGCGGTTTGGCGCGCTTGAAGTCTTTGGCCGTCCATGCCGGATTGTCATTCCGAGGCGCTTGTTTGCTTGTCATAAGTCGCACGCTCCTCCCTTCATTCGATAAAATAAGATTCGTCATGGCCGTTCGCACGCTGTCACTGCGAACCGTGGCGGCCATCCATTTTTCAGAGGCCGCTAGTCGGTGTTCATGGATGGCCGGGACAAGCCCGGCCATGACGGTGGAGAGATAGTGTCTTGCCGATCGAATGCTGTCATGAATTATTGTAGCTACAATAAACATTCACTTCAACATATTCTGTAGCTGCGGATAATTCTGTAAGACCGGAACGCATAAATCACCTCCCCCTTGTGGGGAGGTCGGAGAGCGAAGCGATCCGGGTGGGGGGGCGGTGCGTGGTGTATCCCCACCCGAACTTTCACTACGCTTCGATGATCACCTTGAGAGCTTTCGTCTCCGAGGCGCGTCCGAAGGTGTCGTAGGCTTCGAGAATATGGTCGAGCTTGAAGCGGTGCGTGATCAGGCGCCTGGGGTCGATCTTGCTGGACAGGACGGTCTTGAACAGCATCGGTATGGAGACGGTATCCGTTGCTTAATTCCGAACGTAACCCGCGATGCCTAGATCGCAGCGGCACTTTGGACAGCGGCTATCGGGTTATGGGCGATGGAGACCACAGTCCCCGGATGCGCTTCGGATATCTTGATCGTCGCTTGCAGCTGGCCTGCAAGTGCCTGGACGATATTCGTGCCCAGGCCGGGCTTTGTGTTTGCGACATCCTTGGGCATGCCGACGCCGGTGTCGCTGACCGACAAATTCCAGTTGGGTCCGCGCGAACTGTAATCGACCTTGATCTTGCCGCTGCTGTCGCCAGGGAAGGCATGCTTGAGGGAATTGATCACCAATTCCGTCACGATCAGGCCAAGACTCACGGAGACATCGGCGCTGGTGACGCTGTCATCGACGGCGACGTCGAGCGACAATTTGTTGTGGTCGCGGATCATCGACGCGCCGATGCTTTCACAAAGCGCCGTGAAGTAAGGACGCAGCGCGACCTCACCGATGGTCGAGGCGGCGAGTTGCTGTTGCAGCGCGGCGACGGACATGACGCGCTGATGCGCGTCGAACAGATGCGTGCGCGTTTCCTCGGATTGCACCTTGCGGGCGCTCTGCATGAGAACGCTTGCGATGATCTGAAGGGAATTGGCGACCCGATGCTGCAATTCCTGAAGCAGAACCGCCCTGTCTCTCAGCAGGTCGTCCTTGTCCTTGAGCAGATCGTTCTTCAGCTTTTCGGCCACCCGGGCATCGGTGATGTCCGAGATCGTCAAAATCAGCCGCACATCGCTGTCGCCCGTATAGTCGAGCTTGTGGGCGTTGAGGACCAGGCAGCGGCTCTCCCGCCCCTCGCGCTTGAGGTCCATCTCATAGTCTTGCACGTCGGCATATCCGGAAGCGGTCGCCCGAAGCAGCGCTGACAGCTGCGGGATATTCCATTCGCCCGCGCCAAGTTCGGACAGCGGATGGCCTGGAACCACGGCGGGGTCTATCTGAAATATGCGGCAGAACGAGCGGCTCGCGGCGACGACCGTTAAAGCGTCGTCGAGAAGCAAAAGCGGCGCATCCGAAGATGCGATGACAGCCAGCGCCAGATTGAGCGCGATGTCTGGATTGGGCGGTGCGTGGGGAGCCATTGCTTCCCCTTTCTGGAACCGGAAGCTCGCGGAGCGAAAGCCTTTCCCGGTAGCGTTTTAGGCGAGGTTAGAAATCTTGCCTCAGACTGGCATTATCGTTG
>JANWJQ010000112.1 GCA_025451875.1 Rhizomicrobium sp. | reverse complement strand
GGATTGGGCGGTGCGTGGGGAGCCATTGCTTCCCCTTTCTGGAACCGGAAGCTCGCGGAGCGAAAGCCTTTCCCGGTAGCGTTTTAGGCGAGGTTAGAAATCTTGCCTCAGACTGGCATTATCGTTGGCGCAACATATCGTGTTTTGGGGCAGCTAATCGCCGTCGAAAAGTTCGTGCAGCAGTGCCACGACACGGGCGTTTTCATAGGGTTTGTGGATAAAATGCGCGCCGGATGGCATGTCCAGTCCGTCGGGACAGCCTGACGTGACGATCAGGTGGATTGGCGGCCACCGGCGATGTATGGCGTGCGCAAGCCGCAATCCGCTTCTGGTGCCGGACATGTTAACGTCTGTGAACACGGCCCCGACATCCTGGCGGCGCTTTAGAATTACGACAGCGTCGTCGGCATTGGCTGCCTCCAGCGCCGTATATCCGGCATCCTCCACCATCTGGACCGCGTTCATGCGGATCAGCGCCTCATCCTCGACGATCAGAACAACCGCGCCACCGGCGGTCGCTTTACCGTAGCGGGCGTGGGTTTTCGGCGTGACGATGGCGGAAAGCAGGTGTCCCATGGCTAGTGAACGCATGGCGAGCATTTTGGGCCCATTTTATTATCCCGGATCGATGCGCTGGCTGGCAAAAGCTACCGAACGGCAAATGAGAACCCGTGGCTGCCGCGCGCGTGAATTGCATGCACGCGGTCCGCGCTAAACTCGCCTATCCGAAGGAGGGGAGCCATGTACATCACGAGCCTCATCATCCCCGTGCCGGCGGAGAACATCGACGCCTATCGCACATGGGCGCAGATGAGCGCGGCGTTCTTCAAGGAATATGGCTGCCTGGAGACCGTCGAAAGCTGGGAGGATTTCATCCCCGACGGCAAGGAGACGGACGTCCGCAAGGCGGTCGCGGCGCCGCCGGGCGAGAAGATCGTGCTCACCTGGCAGATCTGGTCCGACAAGGAAACATTCGAGGCCGCCGAACACAGGATGCATGGCGATCCGCGCATGGACAGCGCCGGCGTGGTGAAAGAGGTCGAGACGGCAGTGGAGCTTGAACTGATCCAGCTCCAGCAGCTTTGGCACTATCTGGGGCTGCCGGATTAGACGCATCTCGTCGAGAGATTCAACTTTGGCTATCGGTGGCGGCTTATAAAATCCGACGACCGCCCGTCAAAACGTCCATTGAAATCCGCAGCCATGTGAGAATTCATGTGTCGTGGCGACGTTTTGCAGACTTGTTGCCGCTGCAAAAACGCACAATGCGGCAATGCCAAACGCGGAGCGCTTTTGCATCTCATGTTGCCGTCTGCGTTCAAAAGACGACCGCCAACGCGACAGCGCCGCCCGCGGTTCCGGCAACGACGATCCATGGCGGCGCTCTCCAGACGGTAAGAAGCAGAAACCCCGCCAGCGCCAAAACAAAATCGCGCGGACCGAAAATCGCTCCTGTCCAGACGGGATTGTAAAGGGCGGCGGCGAGGATGCCGACGACGGCAGCGTTGACGCCCCGCATCACAGCCTGCGCGCTTATGCGTTTTCTGAATTCATCCCAGAACGGAAGAGCGCCGGCCAGAATGAGCATTCCCGGCAGGAAGATTCCCAGCAACGCAATTGCCGCACCGGCCAACCCGTTCGGTGGGGTGGCCGCCACCGCACCGAGATAAGCCGATACCGTGAACAGCGGCCCCGGCACGGCTTGCGCAGCGCCATATCCGGTCAAGAACGAATTCGCCGTTACCAAACCGGGATCGACCACGGCTGCTTTGAGCAAAGGCAGCACGACGTGACCGCCGCCAAATACCAAAGCGCCGGAGCGGTAGAACGCATCGAAGAGAACGAGCGCATGGCTGCCCAAACGCGCCGCAGCGAAAGGCGCACCGAGCAGAATTGCCGCGAAAGCGATTAGCGATGCAATTCCAAGCCGCCGCGAAATCGAAAACGAAAGATGTCCAGTTTGCAGCGCCGTCGGCTGACGGCAGAAGACCATCCCCGATATCGCGCCGAACAGGATCGCACCGATTTGCGCGAACGATCCGGGAAGAAAGGCGACCAACAGACCTGCGCCAACCGCGATGGCGATCCGCTGCGCGTCTGCGGCAAGCGTTCTCGCCATGCCCCACACCGCCTGCGCGACAACCGCAACGGCGACGATTTTCAACCCATGAAGCGCGGCGTCTGCGATGGGGCCGTTGAGCGAACCGGCCAGGCACGCAAAAAGAAAAAGCGCCAAGGCCGAGGGTGCGGTGAAGCCGAACCACGCGAGAAGACCGCCGGGAACGCCGCCGCGCGCGAGACCAAGCGCAAATACGACCTGGCTGCTGGCGGGGCCGGGTAGAAACTGACAGAGCGCGATGAGATCAACGAAGGCGCTTTCGTCGAGCCAATGCCGCCGTTGCACGAATTCGCGCCGAAAATAACCGAGATGCGCAATCGGGCCGCCGAAAGATGTAAGACCAAGCCAAAGGAAGACAGCCAGCAATTCGATTGCAGCGGCAGAGCGGCTCGGTTTCGGGGCTTCGGAAATCATGCAGCGTACGCGCTGACGTGAAACATTCCCAACCTTTCGCCGATCACATTGCCTTTCGATATCGTAGATCGATACCGTTGCCAAGGAATTGATCCGAAAAGATCACCCTCCTTTCTCGACCCGGGCGCCGCCGATCGGACACCGGTGGATCGGAAGCGGAGACTGGGCTAGTAGTTGCGCTCAGGACGTACCATGAGCGCAAGAAAAGTTTCGCAATATCAGGATTTGTACGGCGGACTTATCCGGCTGCATGTCCTTCATCACGCCGCCAGGAAGCCGCTTTATGGCGCATGGATGATGGAGGAGTTGCACCATCACGGCTATAAGATCAGTCCCGGCACGCTATATCCAATGCTTCACGGTCTTGAAGCCAAGGGCTACTTGCGGTCTCGTGAAAAACGCGAAGGCAAGCAGGTTCGTCGATTTTATCTCATCACGGCAAGCGGCAGGCGCGCGCTTGCCGACGCGCGCCATAAGGTGCGCGAGTTGTTCGGAGAACTTTTCGAGGACGACTGATTTCGATCAGAGATGGAGCGCTGCCCATGTACATCACCAGCCTCGTCATTCCCGTGCCTGCGGAGAAACTGGACGCCTATCGCAAATGGGCTGAGATGAGCGCGGCGTTCTTCAAGGAATATGGGTGCCTGGAGATCGTCGAAGCTTGGGAAGATTTCATCCCGGAGGGCAAGACCACCGATTTCCGCAAGGCGGTGGCCGCCAAGCCGGGCGAGAAGATCGTGCTCACCTGGCAGATCTGGTCCGACAAGGAAACATTCGAGGCCGCCGAACACAGGATGCATGACGATCCGCGCATGGACAGCGCCGGCGCGCCGCCCTTCGATCCCACGCGCCTCATCCTCGGCTGCTTCACGCCGCTCCTCACGATGGGGCGTTGACTCCTCTTGAGGGAGGGTGGATTGCATTTTCCATCGCCGGGAATGTCATTCATCTCCCTTTCGCAAACGCGGTTGCCGCTTGCGTTCGCGCGGGCATAAGCTTCTGCAACACAACATCCCGGAGAGAACCGCATGGCCGACAGCACCGAATATGTCCCGCCGAAAGTCTGGACGTGGGACAAGGAAAATGGCGGGCGCTTCGCCAATATCAACCGCCCCATCGCGGGCGCGACGCATGACAAGGAATTGCCGGTCGGCAAGCATCCCTTCCAGCTTTACTCGCTGGCGACGCCGAACGGCGTGAAGGTCACCATCATGTTCGAGGAGCTGCTGGCCGCCGGCCACAAGGGCGCGGAGTACGATGCGTGGCTCATCAACATCCAGAACGGCGATCAGTTCGGTTCGGGCTTCGTTGCGATCAATCCCAATTCCAAGATCCCGGCGCTGATGGACCGTTCGGGCGACAAGCCCGTGCGCGTGTTCGAATCCGCGTCCATTCTCATGCATCTGGCGGAGAAGTTCGGCGCGTTCCTGCCCAAGAGCGGGCCCGCGCGCACCGAGGCGTTGAACTGGCTGTTCTGGCAGATGGGATCGGCGCCTTATCTCGGCGGCGGCTTCGGGCATTTCTACGCCTATGCGCCCTCCAAGTGGCAATATCCGATCGACCGTTTCGCGATGGAAGTGAAGCGCCAGCTCGATGTGCTGGATAGGCGTCTGGCCGACTCCGAATATCTGGCGGGCGACGAATACACCATCGCCGACATGGCGGTGTGGCCCTGGTATGGCGGGCTCGTCAAAGGCGCGCTCTATGGCGCGGGCGAATTCCTCAGCGTGCACGAATACAAACATGTGCTGCGCTGGACGAACCGGATCAACGAACGCCCCGCGGTGAAGCGCGGCCAGATGGTCAACCGCCCCTTTGGCGATCCATCCGGCCAATTGCTCGAGCGTCACGACGCGTCCGACTTCGACACCAAGACGATGGACAAGCTTCTCGCGGCCAAGAGCTAGTTTCGCCGTTTTTGCACTGCGGCACACCGCTCTGTGATCGGAGCGTGTGCGCGCGTCCTGTAGTCTTCCGCGCGTGTTGCGATGGGGGCGGGACATGGATGCAAAGACGATGGGCCGGCATATCTATGGGCTGGGCGCGATGGTGCTGGGCGCGATTGGGCTGGCGAGCGGAGATTTCCTCTCGGGCCAGCCGGTGCCCAAGGCATTTCCCGATCGCGCGGCGCTCGCTTATGCCGTGGCGGCACTCATCCTCGTCGCGGGCCTGGGCATCCAGTTTCGCCGCAGCGTGGTGTGGGCCGCGGCGGCGCTCACCGCTTACTATTTGCTTTTCGTCGTCGTGCTGATGGATGGCCGCGTGCTGCTCGCCCATTACGACCTCTATCTCGCTTATGAAAACATCGCCGAGCAATTGGCCATCGCGGCGGGCGGGTTGATCCTGTTCGCCACCCATGCCGATCTCGATGCGGCGCCGGCGCGGCGTCTCACGCGGCTGGGCCAGATCGCGTTCGGCCTCTGTGCGCTGATCTTCGGCGGCGCGCATTTCGCGTACATGAATCTGACCGCGCCCTTGATTCCCAAATGGCTGCCGCCGAGCCAGATTTTCTGGGGTTATGCGACGGGCGTCGCGCAGATCGCGGCGGGGCTTGCGATCCTGAGCGGCGTGCAGGCGCGTCTCGCCGCGCGTTTGCTGACCGCGATGTATGCAATCTTCATCCTGCTCATCTGGGCGCCGATGCTGGTGGCTGACCACACGAGCATTTCCAACTGGAATGAAGCCGCGGCGACACTCATCCTGATCGGCGCGGCGTGGGTGGTGGCGGAGGCGTTTACGCCCGCGCCGATCGCATCGCGTCCGCAAGCGATGCCGAGCGCGATTTGAAGCGGTACGTTCCCAAGATGAAGAAGGCATGGCGGCAGCTGGAAAAAGCGTTGCGCTGAACCGTTGGCTGAACGCGCGCGCGCTGGCATGATCGCCGGATGGACGATCTCTTCCTGCTCAACGACACCGTTCGTCGCGACCCGCGGATCAAGGCATGGTTTTCCGCAGCCGATCCGCACCGCCTGATGGTGCGCGCCTGGTTCGAACAGATGCGGGGTTGCGGCGCCGATGTGCGCGAGGTGCTGCATGACCACATGCCCACCGCCTGCGTGGGCGATGCAGCCTTCGCCTATGTCAACGCGTTCAAGGCGCATGCGAGCGTGGGCTTCTTTTACGGCGCCACGCTTGCCGATCCCGCGCATCTGCTCGAAGGCGACGGCAAGCGCATGCGGCATGTGAAGCTGCGGCCCGGCAAAACGCTCAACGACGCGGCGCTGCAGGACCTGATCGCCGCCGCCTATGCCGACATCCGGCAGCGCCTGGGCTGAATCCGGCACCTCTGCGCGATCTATCCCGGAATTCCGCCCGTTTTCATGCCTCTTGAAATTCTCTCTGTCATGTGTAAGTTATTTCTGACACATGATTGAAGGAACTGATCATTGCGCCTGACCGGGGACCAGTTGCTGGCCATGCTCTCGGCGCTCGCCAACCCGCACCGTTTGCGGATCGTGGCGGCGCTGCAAAAAGACGGGCGCAACTATGTCAGCCAGCTGGCGCGCGAAGTGGGCATCAGCCGCCCGCTGCTGCACCTGCATCTGCAGAAACTGGAGGAAGCCGGGCTTGTGACCAGCAAGCTGGAACTCTCCAGCGACGGCAAGGCGCTCAACTATTTCGAAGTGGCGAAATTCGAATTCGAACTCACGCCGGCGGCCATCGCACAGGCCGCAAAATCTCTCACCGATTCCAAGTGAAAGGAAACACCATGTCACCCACCGTCTATTTCATCTCCATGGGCGCGATGCTCGGAACGATCATCATCGTGTTCGCTATCCGGTTTCTGCAGGCATCTGCCGTGGCAGGCGCCGATGCCGCGCACACCGACGCCTATCGCAAGCTCGCATCCGATGCGGTGACGGCGCAGGCCGGCAATGCCGCGACCTTGTCCGCCATCCAGAGCGAACTGGCCGAGATCAAGACGCGCATGACGACGATCGAGAAAATCCTGAAGGAAGTCGAATAATGGTTGCGCTCGCGCCTGTTGCAACACGCGCAACGAACAACGGGGGCATCGCGCTATGGCGGATCAACCTGCTGCGCCTTGGCTATCTCATCATGGCGGGTGGCATGGGCTCGATCATCGTGCCCGCCTTCCTGCATCACAAGCCGTGGGAATTCACCCACGGCGTGATGAATGCGATGCTGCTGGCGATGGTGGTGCTGGCGGTGCTGGGCCTGCGCTATCCCTTGAAGATGCTGCCGCTCATCTTCTGGGAGATGACATGGAAGATCATCTGGCTCGGAGCGATCG
>JANWJQ010000111.1 GCA_025451875.1 Rhizomicrobium sp. | reverse complement strand
TCGAATTTTCATTTTTTACCCTCGTTTCAAAAACCGACGGGCAGGGACCCCCCCACCGTGACGTCCGGGATGTAAACTTCTATAGCCCCTATACTGGCGGATGTGGAAGAGACCTGTCCATCGGAAGGCTAGCTATTAGTCCCGATTTGGCCGAATTCCCCACATCCTGTGACCAGGGTGCAACATTCAAAGTGCAAGACTTCGCACCGCTTTGCTGCGCCCCTGCCAGATAAAGGCATAGTTCGCTGGCAATATGCGCAGACTCATCGATTGTTCCGCAAAATTGCCTTGGGATCTGAGTCTTTGAAGAATTTCGCTGCGCGGTGTGACACGAAAAATACGCAGCCAGGTTCTTAACAAGACTGCGATCGGTGTGCCGAGTCCTGTCAGATCGCCAAAATCCACGATGTGGACGCGGCCATCGCCGACGGCTTCGGCGGCTTTCCTAAGTGACTGTTTCCAATCAGGAATCATGGAAAGACTGTAGGAAAAAACAGCGTCCGTGAATGGGCTCGACCGGCCGAACATCGCGGGCGAAAGGTCTTCAGCGAGGCCGTGCGCGAGTCGGATTTGGTCGGAAAGGCCTGCCCGGGCTATGGCGCGGCCCGCGGTCTTCAGCATCTGGGCGGAAGCATCCAAGCCGTAGAAGCTGACGCCGGGATAGCGCTTGGCCATTTTCACCAGATTTCGCGCCGTGCCGCAGCCAATCTCGACGACCGTGTCGCCTGGTTCGACGGCCAGGTCGCGGATCAAGCTGTCCCGCCCAAAAAGGTAATATTTCCTTGTGAAATCATAGATGTAGCGTTGCCGCCGATAGATCGAATCCATCAGCTCGGTATGGCCGTCCGGACGCTCCGTCACCACCATCAGGATAGCGGGTGTCGGGCGTAAAGATGGAAGCCCCCATAGATAGAGGATCGGTCCTGCCCGTGAAGAGCGCGACTCTCCTCTTCCCGATAGACCCATGGCGCCAGGAGCGACGCCGGCAACTTGCGGGGCAAGGGAGTATCGGCGCCGGCTGTGCGAAAGATCACGCGCGCATCCGAGCTCGCCGCCGTGCGATCGATTTCGGTCCAAAGTCGCTCAAGAACCTGTGGTGTCATCCAGTCCTGCGCGTCGAGCAACACGAAGCGATGCAGCGATTGCGCGGGTTGTTTGGACAGAAAATCGATGAGCGATGCGTGATGCACTTCCGCCCGATTCGTCCGCGTACGGATGACATCGTAGACGGAGCGCGTGAGATAAGGCGGCACAGCTTCGCGCTCATGCGTGTCGTAGCCGCGCGCGAATGCCTGCCACGCGAAATAGTTATCGCGCATCGGAAAATCGCAGGCCAGTTTTTCGATGCGCCGGTGCAGGACATCTATCGGATTTTCCGTCGATCCGGCGACCAGTTCATCATATTGCGCGGGTGGAATTCCCAGCGCGTAGAACGACACCGGTGACTTTGAAAGTAGCCGAATCGCCTTATTTTTCAGCATTGGCGTGACGATCCGGTCGAACGCGGCACGCTGTTCTTCAGGTGTTTTCGCCTCGACGATTTCCTCGAGCCGCTTGCCATTCAGCCTTGCGATGGCGTGCAGAATACCGATGAATCGGCCGAGCAATCCATGGCGATAAAGATTGCGCGCGAACATATCGATGCGCCGTCCGCGCAGAGGCGCGCGATCGCTCCAGTGCCGCCGTGTTTCATCGTCGAGATGTTCGCTCAGAATATCGTCGAACTGTTCGCGATTGAGAACGTCGTTGGCCTCGCCAAAGAAACGGAAAAAATCCTCGTAAGAAGGCAGTTCGCGCAACGCGGCGAGTTTGAGCCGCGTCAAGGCGATGTGGTTGGGGTTGAGGTCGATGGCGATGATGCGCGCGGGGTCGGCGGCCAGATAGTTCAGGACGTTGCAGCCGCCGGAGGCGATGGTGATAAGGCTATGATGCGGCTTCAGATCGAGCGCCGTGAGATCGACAGCGGGGTCTTCCCAGATCTGGTTATAGACGAAGCCCTTGAACATAAGGGTAAAAAGCCGTTCCAGCGCGCCGCGCCTGGTGGCTGCCGGTTGCGTATGTGCAGCCTGGTCAAGAAGAGCATTTGCCATGCCGGATGGGGTCTCCTTTGAGACGACGCCAGGCCGTTACGGTGCGGTCCGGTCTTGATGGTTCTATTCACGGTCCTTTGCGGTTTTGTGACTCCTTGCATCGTGCCTCGCGCCTCGACTATGGACTGCCATGGCCACTGCAACCGACGACGACAACCAGCCGGTGAAAGATCTTCTCGCTTTGCTCGATCTGGAGAAGATCGAAGAGAATATCTTCCGTGGCGTTTCTCCCAAGGATCGTTCGCAACGTGTCTTCGGCGGACAAGTGCTGGGACAGGCGCTGGTGGCGGCAGGACGCACCGTCGAAGGGCGTATCGCGCATTCGCTGCACGCTTATTTTCTCGTCGCTGGCGATCCGAAGGTTCCGATCCTTTACGAAGTCGATCGCAGCCGCGACGGCTCGAGCTTCAGTTCACGGCGCGTTGTGGCGATCCAGCATGGGCGCCAGATTTTTCACATGTCGGTATCGCTGCAGGCGCCGGAGACGGGTCTCGAGCATCAGATCGAGATGCCGAACGTGCCCCCGCCAGAAGAGCTTCCCAGCGAAGACGATTTTCGCACCAAGATCGTGGACAAGATTCCCGAGCAATATCGTGATCACTTTCTGCGCAAGCGTCCGATCGAACTGCGCCCCGTCGACCGCACCGATATTTTCACGCCGCAAAAACGGCCGCCGCATCAATCGGTATGGGTCCGCGCCACGGGCGAACTGCCGGCGGATATCGCACTTCAGCAATGCGTGCTCGCCTATGCATCGGATATGACGCTGCTCGATACCAGCCTGCTGCCGCACGGCATCGGCTGGTTCGACAATCGCGTTCAGATGGCGAGCATCGATCACGCCATGTGGTTTCACCGGCCGTTTCGCGCCGATCAGTGGCTTCTTTACGTTCAGGACAGTCCGAGCGCCTCTGGCGCACGCGGTTTCAATCGCGGCCTGATTTTTTCCCGCGATGGAAAACTAGTGGCGTCGGTTGCGCAAGAAGGTCTGATGCGGGTGCGCTCGCCACGCGCAGGCTAGTTGTTGCAGGCGTTGCAGGTTACTGCCGCGGCCTTGCGCGGCCGCTCGTAGAAATAGTCACTCATCGGCATTGTACCGACCAGGAATTTCCCGATCGGCGATGTATAGCTGTAAGTAACCTGCGTGAGAATCACGCTGCATGCACCTTTTGCGCATGGCGTGCAGGTTCCATTCGTACCGCATGTGGACATGATTGGCTGGCTGAGCGTGATCGGCGCGCCATTGGCGAGCTTCGTGCCATTGGCGTTGGCTGCGCTCCATGCAACCGTTCCGTTACCGGTGCCGTCGCTCAGGACGCTTGAAACGACGATGCCGATGTTGCTTTGGCTGAACGGGTAGACGATGGCCGCCGCCGCGTTAAAGACATCGGTCATGTCGCTCTTGGAAACCGCCGTCGTCTGAGCAACAAGATCGGAGGCGCTCGATGCAACCATCGTGACCTTCTGGTGACACTGCAGCGCGTTGCACACTTCGATTGTACCCAACAGCATCGTGCCAAGAACCGGCGCGATAAGCGCGAACTCGACGGCGGCGAGTCCGTCCCGCGCTTTCAGAAATTTGCGAAGGCGCGTCAGCATGTGGAGCTGCTCTTATAAGGTTCGCTGCGAAACGCCGCCGATGACGATAAAAGATAGACACCCGTCGTCGTGTTCTGCAGCAGTTTGGACATCAGTGGCGTCATGATCTGCCATGGGTAGAAGCTTCGGAAGAGAACGACGCTGCAGTCGCCGGCCGGCGCCACGACCAGTTGCGCCGGATCGACCGTACCATCAGGCTTGGTGACGCTGGGATAGGCGGATCCGCCGAAACTGCTGTAAGAACGCATATCGACTTTGAGGTTGTTGGCGCAATCGGTGCTGCTGATTAGCCCCGTCACGTCTGCGCAAACGTCGCTTGCCAGCTGAGCCTGTGTGAGAGTTCCCGACAATATGCCCGTGCGTATCTGGCGCGCGACATCGTCGGTCGCGTTTTGCAACATCGCGCTGCCGAAGAAAATTACGCCGGTTTCGATGATACCGAAGATAAAGAGAAACAAAGCCGGAGCAACCATGGCGAATTCGATCGCAGCCGAGCCCTTTTCGCCGTCGGCGCGCCAGCGCCGCCGCAGCCGGCGGCACGATCTAGCAATCGCAACGTTCAGGCCCATCGCATGCCTCGCAACCGACGCGCCTATTACGCCGCGAAAACACTTAAGCGAAGGAAAACGGCGGTGCATGCTGAACGATTTGTTAACGTGGTCACCTCGGTATCGTAAGCAGAATGGGCATCTTTCGAATCGCGATAAGGAATCGATAACCTTGTGAGGGGAACAGAAAGGTTTTCCCAACGCTTGTGGCCGATGATGGCGGAGGGAGAACTCTCCGGGGCTGTTTATGGTGTTGGAAAATTCCTGGAACGCATTCAGGGCGCGGGCGAAGCAATTTGTGCGAGCGCGCCGCGGCAACGTCGCGATGATCGTCGCGCTGTCACTTGTTCCGATCACGATCGCCGCCGGCGTCGGTTTGGACCTTTCACGCGCCCTGATGGTGCGTGCGCGTCTCGCCGAGGCTCTTGACGCGGCGGGCTTGGCCGTGGGCGGCACACAGAATCTGACAAACGATCAGATAACGGCGCTGGCCCGCGCATATTTCAAAGCCAATTACACCGCCGATCCATCTTTCGGAACGCCAGCCGATGTCGTCGTGACGCCCGGCACCGGCAACGTAACGCTCTCCACCAGCGTCCAGATGCCGACAACCTTGATGCGCGCCGTATCGCTTCTTCCGGGTGCCGGCCACGGGATGGACAGCATTACGGTCGGCTATTCCTCAAAGGTCGTATGGGGCCAGACCAAATTGTGGGTATCTCTGGTGCTCGACAATACAGGTTCGATGTGCGAGCCGGACAGCAGTCCATGCCCGAACGACACCAGCACCAGCATCAAGATCAATGCGTTGAAATCGGCGTCGCACAGCCTGTTGACGACACTGCAGAATGCCTCCGCCAATCCCGGCGACGTCATGGTGTCGATCGTGCCTTTCGCCAAAGACGTCAATGTCGGCACTTCCAACGTCAATGCGACCTGGATCGATTGGACGGATTGGGAGACAGCGCCCCCTAGCAGCGATACGCCCAGCACATCGGTAGGGCCGGGCAGCAGCTGTCCATGGGCGAGTGGCGGCACATACAATAAATGTCTCAGCCAACCTGGCGGCACCATCGGTTCAAATGGTGTGACGATGAGCACAGTGAGCACAGTGCCCAGCACCGGCACTTACGCCGGATATATCTGTCCGGGTTCAATCCGATCTTCGAGCACCGGGCAAACTGGACACTACTACAACGGTTGCTGGACCAGTACGCCGACGAACACGCTATCGACCGTCAAGACGACAACCCAGCCGACCAAGGATAAGCAGACTTGTTCTCAGACCGGCAGCGGCACCATTACGTGTGTCGAGCAAAGCGGCTATCCGCAGAACAACGGTTCCAGCAGCACCTCGACATCGACTTACACGACTTCCGGCTACACCGGCGATAGCACCGTGAATTCGTCATCGACGACGAATGTCAATTCCAGCGACGGGAGCAAGAGCTGCACCGGTTGGGGCAGCACGCAAAAGTGCACATGGACACGGACGATCACACAAAACCAGAACGCCATCACGACGACCAATACGGGCGCGGGCCCTTACAATCACACATGGGTGCTCAACAGCCATTCGACATGGCGCGGTTGCATCATGGATCGCACGCAGAGCGACGATGTCAATGATGCGACGCCGGGCACAAAATTCCCGGCGGAGAATTCAGACTCCTGTCCGCCCGCCACCGTGTTTCCCATGGTCAGCCCGCGTCCAGCGACCGCCACAGATATGTCGGCGATGTTCACCAATCTGGGAACCGCGATCGATTCGATGGTGGCCAATGGTGGCACGAACCAGACGATCGGCTTGGCGCACGGCATGCAAACGCTGGTAGGCGGTTTGCCCTATAGCGCGCCGACGCTGCCCGCCAACACAACGCGCTACATCATCTTGCTGAGTGATGGTCTCAACACGATGGACCGCTGGTACGGAACCGGCTCGTCCCAGTCGAGCAGCGTGGATAACCGCATGTCCGCGGCATGTACGAACGCCAAGAGCCAGGGTTTCGTGATCTACACGATCTTCCTGGATCTGAACGGGACGCAGGGCAATTCATCGGTACTGCAGAGCTGCGCGACGGACACGAGCAAATATTTCGACCTGACGACAGCCGGCTCGGTTATCACGACCTTCAACAATATCGCCCAGCAGATCACGCAACTGCGTGTCGCCCAGTAATCAGACCGGTAAGATATCCGGCGCCGCGCCGAACGCGGGTCCAGTGCGGAGCGCAAGATTGCGTTCGCGCGCCTTTGCGATCTTGCCGGCGACCATCCAGAAGGCCACTGCCAGGATCGTCCCCGCAATGCCATCGACCGCGTAGTGCCACAGCAGGTGGATCGAGCCGATTACGATCAGTGTCGCGAAGGCGCTCAACGCCCAGCCTATGGTCCGGTTGACGCGCCAACCCCACAGCGCCAGAAGAACCGCAATCGTTACATGCATACTGGGCATTGCCGAGATGCCGCCCAGCCGGCCATGGCCTGCCAGATAGTCCTTCCACAGCGCTTGCTGCACATCCACGGACCAGATCGGCCAGTTCTGATTGGTGGCATTCAGATAAGCGAGTTGTGCGGCATAGGGATTATGAGTCGGGTAGAGATGGCCGTAAAAGCAAGGCCCCATCGACGAGAACACGATGGCCAGCAGATTGCCGCCGATAAACCAAGCGAAAGAAAACGCGAGCAGAAACTGAAGACGTAATACACCGCCTTTCGCAGAGAAGGCCTGCGAAAACAGCACCAGGAACATCAGCAGAAACCAGCCGTCATATCCAAAATTGATGCTCGCGGTGATCCATGGGTGACCAAGCAAGGGCTGCAATATTTCCCAAGGTTGATGTCCCATCCCAATGACGCGATCCCACGTCATAAACGTTTTGTCCCACGCAAACGGATGAACGGCGGGGATTTGATCCTTCAATGCCGCAAAGCTCACCATCAGGGGTGTCAATGCGGCGAGCGAATGAAAAATATTTCCGGGCCTGTCGGCGATTGTCAGCTTCGCGACCATGCGATGCACAATCATTTGAAGCGGGCGGTCGGGAAAGCCTGCGCGGGTCAATGTCACAAATTCGAACAGCGCAAGCACCGCGAGGGCGAGAAAAGCGAAACGCCAAACCATGTCCAAAAAAAAGAGCCCCGCACTCGCTTCGAGGCGAATGCCGTAGATTTGTGTGAGCAGGAACGTGGAACCGCAGAACAGCACGGCGCACAGATAGAGCGGCGCGTTTTCCGGAAAGGTCCGCCTCACGCTCGCAAGGCAAGCCGGAAAAAAGAATTGCAGCGTGCTTTCGCGCGAAGCGCTCAACTCAGTCATGTTGTCCTTGTTAGCGTCCGGCTGCGCCCGCCGGCGCAGCGTTGCCTTGAAAATTCACCAAGTCGTGCGATCGGTTCGCCGCCCGCACGATCCAGTCCGAAAGCAGAACGGCCGCCAGTGCGACGGCGGCGCCGCCAAAGAGATCGACAAGGTGATGACCGCCCTGGATCGGTGTTGAGACCAGAACCAGAATGTTGAGCACCAGCGATATCCAGCGAATGACGGGCAGTTTGCGCGCGTACCAGATAAGCACGATCGCCTGAACCGTGTGGAACGACGGAAAGCCGACGATGCCGCGCAGCTCAAGCGGCGACAGCAACCCTGGCCCGTTCTTTAAAAGAGCGATGAGATAGCGCCCATAATCTCCGTCAAGCGCGAGGCCCAGCTTCGCCGCTGTCGCATGCGGGAGGTTGAATACTGCGAACGCACCGAAAGACGGGTGCCACGTCCAGAGAGAAACACAGATCAGGGCGCCCACAGCGATCGAAAGGCAAAGTCCGTAGAGCGCTTTGGTTCTTCCGCTCCATCCCAGAATCGTTGCCAACAACATGATCTGCGGCATGACCGAGAGATAAGCGAAACCCAGGAGCGCGGTGATGTACTTGTGGTCGGCGGCGAATATCATCACCCCTACCCACTGAAAGCCGATAGCCTGATCAATCTGCGCCAGAAGGTCGTCGATGCGTGTTCCCGCGATCGTGGAAAGAAGGTAGCTAAGCAGCGCACAACTGGGCGAAAACGCGAGAAGGAACGCGGACGCGGTGCAGGTCGGTCCGATCAGCGGATCGGGCCGCCCCAAGCTATAGACCAGCGCCCCGATGACCAGTGGCATAAGCAGAAGGGCAATGACGGCGTAGCTGTGCACATCGATGTCGAAATTTCGCGCATGGATCCAGACCGCGTCGATTGCGATGAGAGAAATCGTGATTGCAGCGAGCAAAAGTGCGATCGTGCGCTGAGCTGTAGGGGAAAGATCGCCACCCCTGGAAGGCCAGACTAACCTTCGCAGCATTGTCACGGCCTCCGGCAGATGGAATGTGGTCGATCGCAGCCTGCGTTAGTGGGCCGATGCGACAGCCGCTTTCGTGGCAGCATCCTGATGCTGCTGCGCCGCGTTTTCGGTGTTGGTCACATAAGACGCAGGGTCGCCCGGACGCGGGTTGGTTTCGCAATGTAGCTGCGTGCAGGAGTAGTTATACGTCTCTGCACCGCGATTGAGCGTTACCGAGCCTACCATGCGGTTTGTCACGTTTATCTGCGCGTTCATGACCTGATGGTTGTTGGAATCCAGACCGATCATGTTCGTCGCGCCGAACGTTTTGCCGAGAAGATAAGCATGATGGGAATCGATGATCGTCACGTCGGCGATCGTCGTGTTGCCGACGAAAAGCGTCGAAATGGGTTGTGTGAATGTGATCATCTTGGCTTCGTCCATAGGGACGGACAAACCGCCGTCGGCCGACATAGCGTGCTTTGTCGGATGCTTGTGCACGGGCTGTGCGGCAAGGACCGTCGTGGGCGCCAAGACGAGCGTGGCTGCAGCCAGAAAGGAAAAACAGGACGCGCGCATCGATCGATCCTTCGGAAATCCAATCCGAGGCTAAGGCAGCGCGCGTAAAAGAAGATTTAAGTTTATTGCGCCGATCTTCGCCATATCGCGTGATCGCGGCCGAATGAAAATTCTTGCTTTTGTCCCGGCAATCGCTGTCGTGCGTTGAATTCGCGGGCTTGGTTAAAGAAACCCTTCCATTTACGCCAGCGAGGTGCCGGCAACCCGCTTTTCGTTTCAGTGCGGTACACATTGCTGGAGTCACCCTACCTCGCGTTTTACACCGCGTTAATCGAGTGCGGCATAGAATTCCCGGGTATCCACGCAATGGGCCGTCACTGGAAATCGGCGCTAGCTGGACTGTTAGGGTGTCAACAATGGAGACTTCCATGAAAAATCTTGTTTCGCGTTTTGTGCGCGATGAATCCGGCGCAACGGCTATCGAATACGGCCTGATCGCTGCTGGTATTGCCGTGGTGATCATCACTGCAGTGCAGCTCGTGGGCTCGAACCTGAGCCACACGTTCAGCAAGGTCGCGAGCGCGGTAAAATCGTCGTAATCGCCATGTGATCGGCGCCCTGATTTCAGGCGCCGCTCTGTTCCAATGCCTCGCTTGGGCTGGGGACGGTGATTGCGGGACAGAAGCGGCGGCCGCCAATCGGCGGCCGTTCGCATTTTCTTCGTAAGGTAGAATGATCGCGCAAGCTCTCATCATGTTTGTTCTTCCAGCGTTGCTGCTGGCTGCGGCTGCGTGGGATATCGCGAGCTTTACGATCCCGAACTTCCTGCAATTGGGATTGCTCGCCGCCTTCGCTCTTTTGATGATCGTTCATCCCTTGGGCCTGGGCGATTTCGGAATGCACCTTTTGGCGGGCTTCATCGGGCTCGTTGCCGGCTTCACGCTTTTTGCGCTTGGCTATATCGGCGGGGGCGATGCCAAGCTGTTCGCTTGTATCGCCCTCTGGTTCGGCATCAACGACCTTCTTCTTTTTACGCTTATCGCTTCGGTGTTCGGCGGCGCGCTGACATTGGGGCTTCTGGCGATGCGCAATTTTCCCCTTCCCGCGCTGTTGGCGTCTCAAAACTGGCTGCTGCGCCTGCATGACGATCGTGAAGGAATTCCCTACGGTGCCGCGCTTGCCGCAGGCGCCTTCTTCGTTCTCTCGCAAGCTGAAATCTTTCGCGTGGCGCTCGCCGGCTAGAGCATTTGCGAAGCATTCCATTAATCAATTTCTAAAGGGTTTTGTGGTCGGATCGCCACAAAGGAGCTGCTGTCATGAGTAGGTCGCGCATCGTCGTTCTTGTGTTGGCTGCATTTGCTGCCGGCATCGCAGCGCTTCTCGTGCGCGGTCTTCTTGGTGGCGGTACGCCGCCAGTGAAAGCGGCGATTGCGCCAGCGCCTGCCGCGATGGTGAACGTGCTGGTCGCCGAAGGTGACATACAACCCGGAACAGCGATCACGCCCGCCCTTGTGCGTTGGCAGAGCTGGCCCAAATCATCCGTCGATTCCAGTTTCATCACGGAAGAAGGAAATTCCGATACGGCCGGGATCGTAAAGGGCACTGTTGCGCGCGCGCCGATGGCGGCCGGTGAGCCTTTAACGGGCACGAAGATTATTCATGCGGATGCGGCGAGCTTCATGTCTGCGCATCTGATGCCGGGCATGCGTGCGGTTTCGACAGCGATTTCGACCGACACGGGCGCAGGGGGTTTTATTCTTCCGAATGACCGCGTTGACGTGGTTCTCACGCAGCAGACATCGGATACGCCGCGCCGTTTCGGTTCCAAGGTGATCCTGAGCAATGTTCGCGTGCTCGCGATGGACCAGACGTTTGGGCAAGACAAGGACCAGAAAACGGTTCTCGCCAAGACGGCAACTCTCGAGCTTGCGCCCGATCAGGCGATCCTGCTCGCGCGCTCGGCGCCCGCGGGGACAATTTCGTTGACGTTGCGCGCTTTGGGCGAGGCGTCTGATTCCAGCGTTGCCGCCAACGCCGGCCACAAGGACGATGGGCAAATCGTCGTTGTGCGATACGGCGAAACGCGCGGCGTCGAACTGGGAGGAGATTAGAAGCCATGCTCAGGGGGCTTTTTACATTCCTCGCCGCCATAATGCTGGCAGCGGCGCCCGCTATAGCGGGCGGCAGCTCGCCTGCAACGCGCGTGATCAATGTTGCCACCCGCGGTGGTGGCGCGCCGCAGCAGCATATCACGCTTTCGCTGGATAAGGCCGCGCTCGTGCAGCTTGACGCTGACGCGCGCGACGTCCTGGTCTCCAATCCAGCCGTGGTCGATGCCGTCGTGCGGACACCGCGCCGTATCTTCCTGCTCGCCCAGAAGACCGGACAAACAAACGCCTTCTTCTTCGACGCTGCCGGCCATCAAATTCTCTCCATCGACATTCGGGTCGAGCGTGATGTCACCGATCTGGCGGCGATGATTCATAACGACATGCCGACGTCCAGCATTCGTGTCGCGGCATTGAATGACAATGTCGTGCTGACGGGCATGGTGGAGAACACGGGTGACTCCCAGCGTGCACAGGATCTTGCGGCCCGTTTTGCCGGCGACCCCAACAAGGTAGCGAACCTCCTCAGGATCGATACCAGTCAGCAGGTTATGCTGAAAGTCCGTGTTGCCGAGATGCAGCGTTCAGTCGCCAAGCAATTTGGCATCAATGCGGTCGGCGCTTTCAAGGTAGCGGGCGTTCCATTGATCGCTGCGACGGTCAATCCGTATGGGCTTGCCGGTTCGGCCTTGTCGCCGGGCTCGGGCGCACAGATTGGTTCTGTCGGAAGTGATCTGCTTCATCCGGGGCCCAACAATGTGCAGGGCGTTCTCAACGCGCTGGAGCAGGTTGGCCTGGTGCATACGCTTGCTGAACCGAATCTGACGGCGGTCTCTGGCGAGACGGCGAAATTTCTGGCGGGTGGCGAATTTCCGGTACCGGTGTCGCGCGATCAATATGGAAATGTCACCGTTGCATTCAAGCAATTCGGCGTTGGACTCTCTTTCACGCCAGTTGTCTTGAGCCCAAACAATATTTCGCTGCAGATTTCGAGCGAAGTCAGTGAACTCACCAACACCGGTGCATTCACGCAAGCTGGCGGTACATCCACCACGAGCACGGGTGCCGCGAGCTCAACCCCGAGTCTTACGATCCCGGCACTGGCCGTTCGTCGCGCGGAGACAACTGTCGAAGTGCCATCGGGCGGAAGTTTCGCCATCGCCGGCCTCATGCAGCACGCGACCAAGCAAACGATTGATCAGTTTCCTGGGCTTGGCGACATGCCGGTTTTGGGCGCGCTGTTTCGCAGCCGTGATTTCCAGAACGACGAGACAGAACTCGTCGTCATCGCGACCGCTTATCTGGTGAAGCCGGGCAAGGAAAAAGATTTCGCATCACCAGGCGATGGGTTCGTGCCGGCTGCCGATGTGGAAACCGTGATGCTCGGGCGCCTCAACGCAACATACAAGAACGACCCGCAGGGATTGAAATCGGCCGGCGCCGCAAAAACCGGCTTTATCGTCGAATAGGAGTCCGCAATGGCTATGAGCGATGCACTACGTGCCGCCGCGATCGCCGCGGTTCTGCTGGCGGGAAGCTGTGCCGCACCGACCAACAACGGCGCGGGGCTGACGGACGACCCGGACATGAACCACCCACTGGTGTTGGATACCGCTCCACAATCGATCCGCTTGTCGTTCTCGGCCGCGGACGCGGGATTGATGCCGGAAGATGCTGCGCGGTTCGACGACTTCGTCGCGCATTACAAGGCGAATGGCAGCGGTTCTGTGAGCGTCACAGCACCATCGGGCCCCACATCCCAGCAGACCCTTTCCTATTTTGGCGAGCGCCTCGCGGCCGCTGGCGTTCCCCGCTCACAGATTTTGGTAGGCACGCGGGATGATGGCGACTGGCGTGTCGAACTGAGTTACGCGGGCGTTGTCGCGCATGCCGCCAATTGCGACGACTGGTCGTCCCAACAGGCTTCCGACACGGCCTCCAACCTGCCGATGGCCAATTTGGGTTGCGCCGTTCAACACAACATCGCCGCGCAGATCGAAAATCTACGCGACATCGCGGAACCGCGCCCCTTGGGGCCGTCGGACGCGACGCGCCGCGCAACTGTGATGGGCGCTTATGAAAAGGGCACGCCTTCGGCGGCCACCAAGAATGCAGATCAGTCCGTGGCTGTTTCGAGCATCGGCCACTAGTTCGGAGAAGTATGATGGCGAAATCGACGCCGGGTGGATTGGGAGGCGGAGAGGACGAAGGCTTCGGTGCGGCACCGCACGAACGCCCGGTTCCGCGCATCTCCATTCAAGCCTTCTGTGAATTTCCGGACACGGGCGCGGCGCTGCAGCGTGCGGCTGCGGATCGCAGACTCGCCAAGGCGCATGTAACAGTGCAACTGGGCGGCATTCAGGCCGCGGTCGAGCACCATGCTGCAAATCCTACTCCAAATCTTCTGATCGTCGAGACCCGCCTGCAGGGCAAGACGGCGGTGGATGAGATCGATCGTCTCGCGGATGTCTGCGATCCGGCGACGAAGGTCGTTATCGTTGGCCGCGTCAACGATGTTGAGCTGTATCGCGAATTGATGCGCCGTGGCGTGAGCGAATATCTCGTTGCTCCGCTGAACCCGCTGCATCTTATCGAAGTCATTTCCGGCCTCTATCTCAACCCGGAAGCCGCTCCGATCGGGCGCGTCGTGACGTTTGTCGGTGCACGCGGCGGGGTTGGGTCTTCGACCTTGGCGCACAATGTGGGCTGGTGCATCGCCGAGCGCCTGCACATCAACACGACGATCGTCGATTTCGATATGCCGTTCGGCACGGTTGGCCTTAATTTCAACGAAGAGCCGAGCCAGGGGGTGGCGGACGCGTTGTCCAGCCCGGAACGTCTGGACGACGTGCTGTTGGACCGGCTGCTGATAAAGTCCACCGATCATCTTTCGCTCTTGGCATCGCCGGCCATCGTGGACCGCAATTACGACGCGGAGCATTCCTCTTACGAGGCGGTGCTCGATACGGTGCGCGCAACCACGCCTTGCGTCGTCGTGGACATGCCGCATATCTGGACGCCGTGGGTGCGCGACGCCTTGCTGTCGTCGGATGACATTGTGATTGTGGCCACGCCCGATCTCGCCAGCCTGCGTACGACCAAGAGTTTTGTCGATCTCCTCAAACTGAACCGCCCGAATGATCCGCCGCCGAAATTGGTGATCAATCAGGCGAATACGCCCAAGCGGCCGGAGATTCCGATCAAGGATTTCTCGGATACCGTGGGTATCGCGCCGTGCCTGGTGCTGCCTTTCGAGCCGCAGCTCTATGGCTCTGCCGCGAACAACGGGCAGATGATCATGGAAGTCCAGCCTCGCTCGGTAACGGCAGAAGGCATTCGCCAACTCGCCGAGTTGGTCACGGGTCGCGCGGTCCAGGCGGAGGACAAAGGCGTGCTCCCGTTCCTGTCCTTCCTCACCGGAAAGAAATCGGCTTAAGCGATGTTCGGCAAACGCTCCGATACGGGAACCGCTGTTGCCGCACCGCCGCGCGCGGAGCCGGCTGCCGCACGTCCGGCCGCGCCGCCACCGCCGCCCATATCCTCCGATACTGTCGCGCCGCCCCCGCCGCCACGTCCAGCGCCTCAGGCAGCCCCCGCACCCAGCAAACCGGCCGCGCGTGCGATCTCCGATCAGCGTTCTGAAGACTACTATCAGATCAAGACGACGATTTTCGGCGCGCTGATCGACACCATCGATCTCGCGCAGCTTGCACAGCTGGACCCGGATTCGGCGCGCGAGGAAATTCGCGACATCGTCAACGAGATCATTTCGATCAAGGCCGTGGTGATGTCCATCGCGGAGCAGGAACATCTGCTCCAGGACATCTGCAACGACGTTTTGGGTTACGGCCCGCTTGAACCGCTGCTCGCGCGCGACGATATCGCGGATATCATGGTCAATGGCGCCAACCGCGTCTTCATCGAAGTTGCCGGCAAGGTGCAGCTGACGCCGATACGTTTTCGCGACAACGCGCAGCTGATGAACATCTGCCAGCGCATCGTGAGCCAGGTCGGCCGCCGTGTCGATGAATCTTCGCCGATATGCGACGCACGCCTACTGGACGGCTCCCGTGTCAACGTCATCGCCCCTCCCTTGGCGCTGGACGGACCGACGCTCACCATTCGTAAGTTTCGCCGGGACAAGCTGACGCTTGAAGATCTGACGCGTTTTGGCTCGATCTCGCCCGCAGGCGCGCGGGTGCTTGGCGTCATCGGCCGTTCGCGTTGTAACGTGCTCATCTCAGGTGGTACCGGCTCGGGCAAGACCACGCTGCTCAATTGTATGACGGCCTATATCGATGTCGATGAACGCATCATCACTTGCGAAGATGCCGCGGAACTTCAGCTTCAGCAGCCGCATGTTGTGCGTCTGGAAACCCGCCCTCCCAACCTGGAAGGGCAAGGCCAGATCACCATGCGCGATCTCGTCCGCAACTGTCTGCGTATGCGTCCCGAACGCATCATCGTGGGCGAAGTGCGTGGGCCCGAGGCGTTCGACCTGCTGCAGGCGATGAACACAGGCCATGACGGCTCGATGGGTACGCTTCATGCCAACAGCCCGCGGGAAGCCATGTCGCGTCTGGAATCCATGATCACGATGGGTGGCTTCGCACTGCCCACCAAGACCATTCGCGAAATGGTTGTGGCATCGATCGACGTCATCATCCAGGCAGAGCGTATCCGCGACGGTTCGCGCCGCATCACCAAGATCACCGAGGTGGTGGGTACTGAAGGCGACGTCGTCATCACCCAGGATCTCATGACCTATGAGATCGAAGGCGAAGACGAAACCGGTCGCATCAAGGGCAAGCACGTCGGAACGGGCATTGTGCGCCCTTCCTTCTGGGAACGCGCGCGTTACTACAATCTCGATCGCGAGCTTGCGGAAGCGCTAGACGCGCTGCAGCAGTGAGGGGCGCGTCATGATGCTCGTCCTGACTGTCATGCTCGCCGTTCTGGCGCTGGGCGGCGCGGGGCTCGTGTTTGCGGGAAATTCCGGCGCTTCCAAAAAGCGTATGGCCTCAGTCTCTGGCGGTCCAGTCGTCGTCGTGAGCGGGCGCAACTCCCCGGACAGCACACAGCGCCGCAAGAACGTCACAGCACTCCTGAAAGATCTGGAGAAGCAGCAGGCCGAACAGAAGAAGCGCGTCACGCTGCGCCGCAGGCTCGATTGGGCTGGTCTCGACATCGAGCCCCGGTCTTACTGGATGTTGTCCGCAACCGCGGCCCTCATCGCAGTCGCCGTCTGCATTTTCACGCATCAATCGCTGATCGCCACATTCCTCATCGCACTTCCGGTGGGGCTTGGTTTGCCGCGCTGGATTCTCAGCTTCCTGAAGGGGCGCCGCGAAAAGGCTTTCACCGCGGAATTCGCGAACGCAATCGACGTCATCGTGCGCAGTGTGAAATCCGGTCTTCCAACCAACGAAGCGCTCAAGATTGTGGCGCGCGAAATTCCCGATCCTGTTGGAAAAGAGTTCAATACACTGACCGAGGGCCTGAAGGTCGGTGTCACGCTGGAGCAGGGCCTGAAGAAGATGTTCGAGAATATGCCCACAGCGGAAGTAAGCTTCTTCGGCATCGTCATGACCATTCAGCAGAAATCAGGCGGCAATCTTTCCGAGGCTCTTTCGAATCTTGCCTTCGTGCTTCGTGATCGCAAGCGGTTGCAGGGCAAGATTCGCGCGATGTCGTCGGAAGCCAAGGCGTCCGCAATGATCATTGGTTCGTTGCCGCCCGTGGTCATGGGCCTGGTGTGGATGACGTCTCCTCAATATATCGATCTGCTATTCACAGAGCGTATGGGCAACATCATGCTCGCCTGCTGCGTCCTGTGGATGAGCATCGGCATTCTGGTCATGAGAAAAATGATCAGTTTCAAGCATTAAGGGCAGGCGACATGAGTGGCCTCGACGTTGGTTTCCTGAGCATCTTCTTCGAGAAGAATTTTCTCGTGACTGTTATCACGGCGGGGCTGGCATTTGCCACGATCCTGACAATCGGCTTGCCGTTGATGGATCGCAGCGCTCTTGGCAGCCGCATGAAGGCCGTGTCCGAGCGTCGCGAGGAACTGCGTGCGAAACACCATGCCGCACTCAACAAGCGTTCCCTGCGCTCCGAGCCTGTCAGTTTCATGAAGCAGACTGTGGATCGGCTGAAGCTGTCCAACATTATGGAATCACCGGGCACGCGCGAAAAGCTGACCATGGCCGGCTATCGCGGTCAGGCGCCGATGGTGATGTTCCTATTCTTCCGGCTCGTCATGCCGTTTATCGTCTTCGGCGTGGTGCTTTTCTATCTGTTTGTCGTCACCCATTTTCATTACACGACACTGATGAAGCTGTGCATGGCGCTGGGTGCGGCGCTGCTGGGTTACTATCTACCCGACGCTTTTGTTTCCAATCAGATCCAGAAACGCCAGCAATCGATCATGCGCGCGTTTCCCGATGCGCTCGATTTGCTGCTGATCTGCGTGGAGTCGGGCATGTCGATTGAAGCGGCGTTCACCCGGGTGGCGTCGGAGATCGGCCAGACATCTGTAGAGCTCGCGGAGGAATTGGGCCTCACAACGGCAGAGCTTTCTTACCTTCCCGAACGCCGACAGGCCTTCGAAAATCTCGCCAAGCGTTGCGGTCATAATGGCGTGAAGGCTATTGCCACAGCACTCAACCAGGCGGAAAAGTACGGAACGCCGCTTGGTCAGGCTCTGCGCGTGACAGCCGCGGAAAATCGCGAGATGCGCATGCAGGAAGCCGAACGCAAGGCCGCGGCATTGCCCGCCAAGCTCACTGTGCCGATGATTCTGTTCTTCCTGCCCTGTCTGTTCGTCGTGATTCTGGGGCCGGCGATCATGAAGATCATGCATACCTTCCATCACTAGGGCCGTTCAGAGCCCCTGTGATAAGCGCACCGGTAGCGATAGTTTCGCTGGCAATCAGTCCGACGCCGTACGCAACGTCGGTGGCGGAGGCGTTTTCGCCGTGGCCTTTGCCGTTGCTTTGGCGACTTCCACCGGATGATCGGCTTTCAATGGCTTCGCGGTGGCGAGCTTTACCGGGCCGGCCTGTGGATCGACGGGGACCTTCTGCATGACCACGTCTTTGCCGCTGATGTCCTGCTTTGAGGTTGCAGCGGCCAAGACAGGCTGTGCGGGCGCCTTATTCGCAAGAGTGCGTGGCGCGGCATTGGCGCGGCGAACCGGACCTGCATGCGGATCGGTCGGCACCTTCTGCATCACCACAGTTGAGTCAACTTTGGGCGCTGTGGCAGCGATGACCGGGGCGGCCACCGTGGCCTGTGCCGCCACCATCTTCGGCGCATGTGCTGCTTTCAGTTCTTCCGCCTTGGAGAGATTGGCGACCACTTTGGGATCATTTGAATGCAACTGCGAGAGCATCTGCACCGCACCATCATAATCGCCGGTCAGCATGCGGGAGACTGCATAATTATTCACGACCGAAGGCTCACCCGGCTTCATCGCCAGGGCGCGGTTATAGGACTTGCGGGCATTGGTGTGGTCATCGAGCTGGTCGTAGGCCACACCCAGCGCCGAATAGAGTGTCCAGTCGGTACCATTCAGCTGCACGGCTTTGGTCAGAACGCTGACCGCATCCTTCGCATAGCCCTGCTGGGCCAGAACTTTGCCGTATTCACTTGCCACGCGCGGATCGGTACCGGCTACCAGCATGAGCTGACGCAGCACTTTAGACGCTTCCGCGAACTGGCCCTTTTCGCGCAACTCTTTCGCGTGCTCGATTTCGCCATTGAGAGTGGCTGGCAGCGAGGCGGCCGGTGCGGCCTGTTTGACATCATCGGCATAAGCCGTGGATGCGAAAGCCGCGCAAAGCGCAACGACGGATGTACATGCGAGAAGACGGTTCATTCTCGTTCCTCTGAGGCCCGAAATATCTAGGCTTCAGAATGCTGGGGTACCTCTCAACAAAGGCTTAAGCATGATGTTAGGAAGCGCGCTGTCCAAATAATGTCGCAATAGTTGCGTCCTATATTGAGGCATGAAGCGTCGGATCACAGTTTCGAGCGTGTTCGGTGCGGCGGTTGCCGCCATAATCGCGCTCGCCGGCCTTCTTGGTTTCGGAACTGTTAACAGCTACGCCCAGCGCATCGCCTTCTCGATCGCGACCGGTCCCAGCAGCGGCACCTATTTCCCGATTGGCGAGACCATCGCCGGGCTCATCAGTCACCCGCCTGGCATGGATCGTTGCGCGCGGACCGCGGCTTGCGGTCCGGAGGGCCTTATTGCATCCGCACAAACAAGTCCCGGCGCTTATGCGAACGTGCTGGCTGTCGAAAGTGGACGCGCCGATTCCGCGCTTGCGCAGTCCGACGTCGTTGCCCAGGCAGTTGCCGGCAAGGGGGCGTTCAAGAAGCCACAGCCTCATATTCGTGTGATCGCGGCGCTGTTTCCGGAAGAGATTCATCTCGTCGTGTCCACGCGTGCGAGGATAGCAAGCATTATCAAGTTGCGCGGCAAGCGGGTTTCGCTTGGCGCGGCCGGTTCGGGCACGGCAGTCACCGCACGCGCCGTGCTCGCCGCGTTTCGCCTGCATGTGAGAGCGAGCAATGATCCTGCCGATGTTGCTGCGCAGAAACTGCAAAGCGGGAAGATCGATGCATTCTTCTTCGTCGGGGGTGCGCCGGTGCCGCTGGTAGATGCGCTGATCGAATCCGGCCACGCCACGCTGCTTCCCATCGACGGAGAGGGCCGCGATCGCCTACTTGCACATGCGCTGGGACTTTCCGAAGACATTATTTCGTCCGGCACGTACGGCCATCTTCCAGCGGTAAAGACGGTCAGTGTGCGGGCTCTGTGGATCACAAGCGATCAGGAACCGGTGGATACGATCTCCGGAATCACCCGGGCTCTGTTCAGCCCGATCAATCGAAGCCTGCTTGTTCAGGCGTCGCCGTCCGCGCGCGCCATCTCCCTACGGCGTGCGCCGCAAAATCCGCCCGCACCGCTGCATCCCGGTGCCGCGAAATTTTATCGCGAGATGAGAAATAAGGGTCTGTAACCGCTACGCTTTGCCAGCGTCTACTTCGGCTTTCGACGCTGCACCCCAATCTCTCATCGCGGGCAGCGCCATCATGCGCTTCGCATAGCCTCGCGATGCTTCCGGCATTTCAATTCCGTAAGTCATGAAGCGCGAGACCACCGGCCCATACATGCAATCGGCGATGGAAAAGCCGCCGAAAAGAAATCCGCCTTTCGCTCCGTGCTCCGCGAGTGCATATTCCCAGGAGGAAAGAATGCGTGCGATCTGCTGGTTGGTGGCGTCGCGCAGAGCCGGAGTCGGCAAGCGACGCGCGAAATCCATTGTGAGTTGCTCGCGCACGTCCGGAAAGCCGGAATGCATTTCGGCAGCGTAGGAGCGCGCGTTGGCGCGAGCGCTGGCATCTTCCGGCCAGAGCTTGGCCTCAGGATGGCGCTCTGCCAGTGTTTCGCAAATGGCGAGGCTGTCCCAGATCGTGGTGGTCTTACCGTTTTCCTCGATCTTCAACACAGGTACCCGGCCCGCCGGTGAATGCTTCCGGATTTCTTCTTTCGTGGACGGACTGTCGGTGTGTCGCAGCTGAATGACGATTTCTTCGAACGGAGCGCCAGTCGCGCGCAATGCGAGATAGGGGCGCAAGCTCCAACTCGACCAGTCCTTCGTCCCGACAACGAGCGTGTAGCGTGCGGACATGACTCTCTCCATTGCGATGGCTGACGCAGCTTTCTAAAGTCCCGCCGCCATCAGCGTCAAAGGTGTCCCATGCATGAGAGTCTTGTGAAAAGTGCAAAGGGCGCGGTGCCGCTCCATGCCGTTAAATCCGCCGACCTGAAGCGTTGGCTCGCCTCTCGTCCCAAGCGCGAACGCGATTGGCTGAAGGCCGTGCAGTTTTCCGCCAAAGACGGGGAGTTGGTGCTCATTCCCGGCGCTAAGGAGCTTGCCGGTGCGGTGCTTGGGCTGGGTAAAGGTGCCGACAAATACGCGCTGGCGCAATTCCCCGAGCAGCTTCCGCAGGGGACATACGCGTTTGGCGATATTGCCGATGGTTATGGCGGGGCGACCGGGACTCTGGCGTGGATTCTAGGCACTTATGTCTTCGGCCTTTACCGGAAGAGCGGAAAACGCGAAGCGAAATTGGTGCTGTCAAAAGGCGTCGATGGCGAGGAAGCGTCGCGCATTGCCGAAGGTATCTTCCTGGCGCGCGATCTCATCAACACGCCGTCTAATGATATGGGACCGGAAGAACTCGCTCACGCTGCACGCGATCTGGCGAAGAAACATGGTGCGAAGATATCATTTGTAACCGGCAACGATCTTCTGAAGAAAAACTTTCCGCTCATTCATGCCGTGGGGCGCGCCTCGGTACGCGCGCCGCGACTGATCGATTTCACCTGGGGCAAGCCGAACGCGCCGAAGGTTACCCTTGTGGGTAAAGGTGTCTGTTTCGATACCGGCGGCCTCGACATCAAGCCGTCCTCCGGCATGTTGATGATGAAAAAGGACATGGGTGGGTCGGCAACGGTTCTTGGCCTCGCGCACATGATCATGGATGCGAAGCTGAATTTGCGGTTGCGGGTCCTTATTCCTGCCGTGGAGAATTCGGTGTCCGGGAACGCTTATCGCCCGGGCGACATTTTCCCCAGCCGCAAAGGGTTGACGGTTGAGATCGGCAACACTGATGCCGAGGGCCGTCTGGTCCTGGCTGATGCGTTAGCGCTTGCGGATGAGGAGGCACCGGAACTGATGATCGATATCGCTACACTTACCGGTGCGGCCCGCGCGGCGACCGGCTTTGAGCTGCCGCCTTACTTCACGGACGATGAGGATTTGTCGAAAGACCTGATGCATCATTCCAATGATGTGCAGGATTTTGTTTGGCGCTTGCCACTTTGGCGCGGATATGAGTCCGCGGTGAACAGTAGCGTAGCGGACATCAACAATTCGCCAAGTTATGGATTTGCCGGCGCTATCACTGCGGCACTGTTCCTGAATCGCTTCGTCACCAACGCCAAAAGCTGGATGCATCTGGATATTCCCGCTTGGGTTGATCGCCCGAAGCCGGGACGCAGGAATGGTGCGGAGGGGAATACGGCGCGAGCACTCTATGCGCTTATTGCCGCTCGTTATCCCGCCAAAGGCTAGTAGCCGCGTGCGAAATCGACGACGTTTTCGAGAGGCTTGCCCGCCTTATGCCGCGCGATGCCGTCCACGGCGTTCTTCGCCATAACGCGTGGATCGGAGATCGCCGCCACGTGCGGCGTCAACATGATTTTGGGGTGGCTCCACAGTGCCGAGGATTCTGGTAGTGGCTCGGTTTCGAAAACATCGAGCGTTGCGCCGGCGAGGTGTCCAGAATCAAGCGCGGCGATCAGATCGTCTTCCTTCAGGTGCCCGCCGCGCGCCACGTTGATAACGACGGCGTCCTTCGGAAGTTGTGCGAAAGTTTTTGCATTCAGGATGTGGCGCGTATCTGCCGTCAGCGGCAGCAGACAGATCAGAATGTCGCTGCGGCCGAGAAATTTTGCCAATTCCCCATGACCAGCAAAGCTTTCGACGCCGTCGATCGCCTTGCGTGTGCGGCTCCATCCCGCCAAGCGGAAATCATGGTCACGCAGCCGCTCGGCGACCATCGTGCCGATTTCGCCGATCCCCAGGATGCCGACACGCGTGTCTTCCGTACGGCGCGGCGGAACGCTCTGGCGCCATTTCTTCTCGCGCTGAAATTGATCGAACATGCGCTGCTGGCGGTGATGGATCAGCGTGTGCATCACGCAATACTGTGCCATCTCTCGCGATAGCTGGTGATCGACGAACCGCACCAGCGGCACATGTTTGGGATAGTTGGGATCGATCAGAAATCCATCCACACCGGCGCCAAGCGAGAATACCACTTTCAGACTGGACAGAGTCGCCAGCATTCCCGGCTCGGGGCGAAAGCCTAACGCGTAGTCGATCGTCTTCGGATCGTATTCATCGCGTCCCTGCACGACGACATCGAGATCGGATGCCAGTTCCGCGAGTGGTGTGGTCCATAGGCCAGCCCATGTGACGGGAACAGCGAGAAGAAGTTTTGAGCGTGCGGTCATAACCGCACGCTCGCCGCTTTCGCGTATTCGTTCAAGTCAGGCTTAGGACTTCTTCGGCGTTCCGCCTTGCGGCGTTGCAGCCGGCGGTGCTTTCGTGGGTGTTGTTGAAGAACCCGCTGGCGGTGCAGCTGCCGGACCACCGGGTGTAGCCGGAGCCGTGCCCTGTGACGGGGCTGGTGCGGCGGCCTTCGGATTGGGCGGCGGAATCGGCGCCGGCGAATCCGCATCCGTGCGCAGATAAGCGATCAGGTTGATGCGGTCCGACGCGCTGCGCAGACCTGCGAAGCTCATCTTCGTGCCCTGGATATAGCCCTGCGGCGATTTCAGAAATTTGAACAGCTCGTCATAGGTCCACGTGCCACCCTTGGCTTTCATCGCAGATGAGAAGTCAAAGCCGTTGCGGCCTTCGCCGCGCGGCGAGGCGACGACGCCCCACAGGTTGGGACCGATTTTGTTCGGGCCACCTTTGGACAGGTCGTGGCACTGCTCGCATTTGTGCGAAATGTCGTGGCCCTTGGCGACGTCGGCGCTGGCAAGCACCGTGCCCCAATCAGGCATGGCTTCTTCAACGGGGGCGGCGGAGGCAGAGGCCGTATCTTCAACAACGCCTTCAACCACATAGCCAGGCTTCGCCGGCGGCGCGACGTCGAAGAGAGATTCGCTGGCGATGCGGATCACCATCACGAAGATCAGTGTTCCGAGAACCGCACCTGCGATCTTGTTCCACTCCCAGGAATCCATAAGGTCACGCTCCGCTCTGGCTGCAGCTTTCGCCGCTTTGAACTCTTGGGAAGGCGAGGGTTTCCACGAGCGGAAGCCCGCGGCGATACACCCCCAAGATTGCGGGCGAATTTGACTTGAGCGATGGGGTGCGTCATTGCGGCGGAACGTCGCATAAGTGCCGGGAGAATAAGGAAAAGCCCGATGAATCCGGTGATCGTGATCCC
>JANWJQ010000110.1 GCA_025451875.1 Rhizomicrobium sp. | reverse complement strand
GTCCGAAAAAGGCTGCTTAGGCTTCTGGCGTTTTCACGTAGGGCTCGACGGTGCCCTTGAGCTTGATCGTCATCGGATTGCCGAAACGGTCCACGCTCTTGCCGGCGACGACGCGGATCCAGCCTTCGCTCACGCAATATTCCTCGACATTGGTTTTTTCCGCGCCGTTGAACTTGATGCCGACGCCCTTCTCGAGAAGCTTCTCGTCGTAATGCGGGCTTTTCGGATTGACGGACAGGCGGTCGGGCAATGTGTCGGACATTTTTCTTCTCTGGAAATTTGAAGCGCCGTTCATAGTCGATTTTCGGCAGGCAATCCAATACCGGAACCTTTCGAGCCGGCCCCGCGTTGCGAACGCGGAGGGCCTATGCCACCCGGCCGCGCGAGAGCGCGCACAGCCGCTATTTTCGGGAGATTTTTCATGAACAGAACTCGTCTGGCGGTTCTTGCCGCCATCCTTTGCGCCGGCGCAGCGACGCCGGCTCTCGCCGACTGGAACATGATCGGTTCGGTCGATGTGAACGGCCGCGATCACAGCGTGCGCAATTTCAATCTCGGCGGTCCGGTGGACCGGCTGCAGCTGCGCGCGGAAAACAACACCGTCGACTGCAGAGCAGTGACCGCCACCTTCGGCAATGGCAACACACGCCGGATATTTTCGGGACGCATTTATGAAAACCGCCCGGCCAACGTCGATCTGCCGGGAAACAGCCGCAACATCACGCGTCTGGCGTTCAATTGCAGCGCAGGCCGCTGGAACAACGCCACGATCCGTATCGCGGCCGATATCGGTTCGCACCGTGCGGAATGGCAACGCAATCCGGACTTCGGCCGCCTGTGGGCCCACGCATTCAACTGGGGCAGCAATGCCGTGAACAACTGGCAGTATGTCGGCCAGGAAAGCTTCGAAGGCCGTCGTGACAGCGAAAGTGCATTCACCGGATGGCGCGGGCGTAACACGACGTCCATCGCGCTGAAACCCCTCGACGCCAGTGCGCGCTGTTCGCGCGTGACGGCGATGTTCGGGAATGGCCGCACGCAGGATCTGAACGTCAACAATGGCGACTATTTGCGTCAGGGCCAGTATTACAAGCTGGACCTGCCGGGCGATCGCCGCAATCTGACGAGCCTGAATTTGCGTTGCCGCGCGACCGACGCGCGACGGGTGACCATTCAGATCTTCACCAGCAAATAACATCCAGCACATAAGAAAAGGCCCGGAGTTTCCTCCGGGCCTTTTTCATTCGGGCCGATGCTCAGGCCGCGCGCTTGCGGGCGACGAGCAGTCTTTCGATGAAACGCGAATTCCAGCGACGCTTGTATCCGGCGACGGCGAGGCCGAAATAAATCGGATCGCGCAGCCAATGGGCCAGCATCTTCCAATCCATCGCATTCGGGATGCGGCCGCGCAGTACATGCTTGAGCAGCGCCTCGGGCTGGCGTAACTCGCCATCCGCGACCGTGATGACCGGACCATCGGGACCAGCCTGCAGCTTGGCGAAATGCGATTGCGGGCCGCTGGCGGTTTCGATCTTGGCGAAATTCGCACCCGCGATCATCGCCGCGTCCATCGTGAAGAAGAAGCGCGGATTGCACTCGAGCAGCCACACTGTCCCGTCGGCCTCGATGCGGGCGTCGAAATTGAAGACGCCGTCGAGCTTCAGCTTCTTGGCGATCTCGCCCACGATATGCGCCAACTCCGGCTCGCGCTGAAAGGTGAATTCGTTGTTCGGATAGCAGTACGTCACCTGCTTCTGCACCACGCCGTTGCGCGCGAAGATGCTGATCGAGCGATCGACGCCTTCGATGAAGTCCTGCACCAGGACCGGCGCGTAATCGATGGTCGATGCGATTTGAAGCGCATTGCTCTCGTCGATCTTCACAACGCCGACGCTGCCCCAGCGGTTGATGGGCTTGAGGATCGCGGGGAGCTTGATGCAGCCGTTCTTGATCGCCGCGATCAGGGCTTCGCGGTTCGCCAGGATGTGGCCCTCCGGATGGCGCACGTCGTTCGCGCGGCAAAATTCCATGAAGCGGTCTTTGGTGACCAGCTGATCGAACGTCGCCAGATCGGGAATGGGAAACACCGGCGTCGTCAGAAGATGACGCGCGCGCGCGAGCAGGCGCGTGGCAATGGCGTCGGCCGGCAGGATCATGTCGATCTTGTGGGCGCGGCAGAAGGTTTCGATCTCGGCCGCCGCGGCTTCCGGCACAGGCTCGGGTTCGAAAGTGAAATCGCGATAGCCGGCGCAGAATTTCGACACGGCCAGCGAACGGGCTTCGTCGTTGCAGAAGAGAAAGATCTTCGCGCCCAAAGCGGCGGCGCAACGCATGACGCGATACGGAGCCTGGAAGGATTGGGCGAGCAACAGGATGTTGCGCGGTGGGCGGGGCAGCCCACCGGCAAGCGAGGCAAGTCTGTCGTGCGGAAATGGCGCGTTCATAGGCCGGTTGTTGCAAAAGAGCGGCCAGCTTTTGGTGGCCAATCCGGGACGATGAGATGTCTCAAACCGGGAAATTTGTTCCGATCATGGAACTTTTCCCTTCCGCTCAGTTCCAGATCGGTGCAAGTTTAGACCTATTCAAAACTCCAGGAGCTCTTCATGGCCAAGACCGCCAAGCGTCCCGCGTCCGGCGCAGCCCCCAAACTGGGGACGCCCACCGATCTTTCCCCCAAGGGCGTTGAGGCGATTTCCGCGGAGCTGAGGAAGCTGCTCGCCGATACCTTCGCGCTCTACATCAAGACCAAGAATTTCCACTGGCATGTGTCGGGCCCGAACTTCCGGGACTATCACCTGTTGTTCGACGAGCATGCCGGCCAGATCTATGACAGCACCGACGATCTGGCCGAACGCGCCCGCAAAATTGGTGGACGGACGATCCACTCGATCGGCGAGATCGCGAAGCTTTCGCGCGTGAAGGACAATGACGAAGCCTTCGTCGCGCCGATCGACATGCTGCGCGAACTGATGGACGAAAACAAAAAAATGATGAAGCGCATGCGCGACGTTCACGCAATCTGCGACAAGTACGATGACGTGGCGACGGCCAGCATCCTCGAAAACTTCATCGACCAGACCGAACGCCGCAACTGGTTCCTGTTCGAGATCAGCCGCAACATGGACGCGAGCGGCCATTAAGCAGCGCGGGGTGGCCGGAAGACAGTTTCGGCCACCAAGCCGCAGGCCGCTACTTCAGACGCGTAAAGGAAAGCTGGTTGCCGCGCTCCAGATAAATCATCTGTAGCGATTGCGTCGTGAGTCCCGACAATCCGAACAGCAACAAGTCACCGTTCTGGCGTATCTCCAGATAGGTGGCGTCGGGCGTCATGGGATAGGATTTGGCCTCGGCGGGCGGCGCGTTGCCGTTGAACAGAATCCAGCTTCCCTTGGCCGCCGAACGCGGATCGTCCGCGTAGCGGTCCACGATCGTACCATCCGCCGCAAATTCCCGCGTGAAGCGCGTGTCCCCGATGTTTTGCCATGTGCCGACAAGCGCACGGTGCACGATCTCAAGCGGCGGTCCGGCGAATGCATTCACCGGCAACAACAACATGAATGCGACAATCGCCGTCACAGCGTTCCATTTCATCATTGCCGCGTCCCATCGCCCAATTTCGATGCAAAGAAAAAGGGCCGGACACCGCCCGGCCCCTGAAGTGGAAAATACCGTGATTTAGTTTTTCACCGGCGGAACGTAAGCCGTGAATTTTCCCAGCTGGCAGACCTGATGGGTCTCCAGAACGGTGATCCCCTGTCCGCCGCAGATTTCGCTGTTATGCCCGATCACGCTGAAGCCGTGAAACGCCAAACCGTTGCAGGAAGCCTGCAGATCGTTCTGCCAGACCTTTCCGCCCCGCATGTAGAAAAGAACGGTCTTCGGATTCACGGTGTGCGTGTGATCGACAAGCTCGGACTGTATGCAAGCAGGGCCTGACGCCATCGGCGCCGTTTCCGCACCCGCTTGCGCGGCGCCCGCCATAAGAATTGCGGCCGCCGCCGCGACAATCGATATTCTCATCGAATACCTCCAATGAACAAATGCCCCTCACGCCAAGCGATTATCGCGCCAAGCGGAGCCGGCGCACAATCGCACAAGCGACCCTTCACGATCACATTTGCTACATGTGACCCGCGGCAGCGGCGGGCTTGGGCTCGGCTGTGAACGGCCCCAACGCACAAACGGCGTGCGTACGAAGTACGCGAATGATCTGCTGGTTTCCGCAGATTTCGTCCGGCGGCGTCACATCGTAGATGAAGCCGTTGAACGTCAGGCCCGAACATGTCCCGCGCAGATCGTTGTGCCAGACATTGCCGTTGTTCATGTGGAAGATGATCGTCTTGTCGTTGGGCGTCGTGGTGTTGCGGATGTCGATCGTCCGCAGACATTTCGGCGCGACAGGCGGTGTCGTGTCCTGTGCTTGCGCGGCGGACACGGCAACGGCGGCAATGGCTGCTGCGAAAAGAAATGCTTTCATGGCTGTTTTCTCCTATGGCGAATTTGTGTGGTCTGGCGCCCGTCCTGGCCCACCGCTGTCAGGCGGGGGATCTTGCTCACTGTCCGGCGGCGGAGGCCCCGGCGGTGAATCTGTATCGCCCTGATTGGCATCGGCAGGGCTGCCTTGTTCCGCCGGGGGCGCCACGTCCTGCGGCGACACATTGGGCGGCGGTTCGTAGTTCGGCACGCTGTCGAGATCGGATGACGGCGGCGGCGTATCATTGCCAGCAGGCGTCGTGTCATCGCCCGGCACGGGTGGCAGGGGCTGCAAGCTTTGCGGCTGGTTCTTCGCGTCTGCTTCCTGCTTGATCAGGCTTGCCAGTAGCGCCTTCAAATCTGGTGATGGATCGACTTCCAGCTGCACGCGCGTCTGCTCGATGCAGGAGTCGATCGCATTCGGGGCCGGATTTTCGCATTGCGTGAGAATGCGTTGTGTCTCGTCCTGCTGGCCGCATGCGGGCAAGGTGGCGCAGGCCAGCGCCACCAGAGAAACCGAACCGAGCACCGCCAGGCGCGTCATCAACGACTCCATTGCAGAGCAGCTCTGCGCACCCATATTCGCTTGGTTTCCAAAGGGCGCAAGGGCCTCTGGCGAGCCCTTGCTTGACTTCCCGCCGCCCCTTCCCGATGTTCCGCGCCCAACGGATTTTTGAGGAGAAATGCCGTGTCTGCGCCCGCTTCCGCGTCCAATGTGACCGTCACCTTACCGGATGGTAAGGCGCTTACGGTGACGCGCGGAACCACGCCGGGCGAGATTGCGGCATCCATCGGACCGGGCCTCGCGAAGGCGGCATTGATCGCCGAAGTGAACGGCAAGGAATGGGATCTCTTCCGGCCCATCGAGGAAGACGCCAAGCTTCGCATCATCACCAAGAAGGATCCGGAGTCGCTGGAGCTGATCCGGCATGACATGGCGCACGTCCTCGCCATGGCGGTGCAGGCGCTTTATCCCGGCACTCAGGTGACCATCGGCCCGTCTATCGAAGACGGCTTCTATTACGACTTCGCGCGCGACACGCCGTTCACCCTCGATGATCTGCCGAAGATCGAAGAGCAGATGCGCAAGATCATCAAGGCCGGTCTGCCGACGCGCCGTGAAGTGTGGCCGCGCGATAAAGCCATCGCGCATTTCAAAGGCATCGGCGAAAGCTACAAGGCCGAACTGATCGAAAGCATCCCGGCCGGCGAAGACGTGTCGATCTACTGGCATGGCGACTGGCACGACCTGTGCCGCGGCCCGCATTTCGATACGACCGCGAAGATTCCCGATGCGTTCAAGCTGACCAAGATCGCCGGCGCCTATTGGCGCGGCGACGCGAAAAATGCGCAGCTTCAGCGCATCTACGGCACCGCGTGGCGCGACCAGAAGGAGCTGGACGCCTACCTGCTCAAGATTGAAGAGCAGGAGAAGCGCGACCACCGCAAGATCGGCCGCGAGCTCGAGATGTTCACCTTCTCGCCCGATATCGGCGCGGGCCTGCCGCTGTGGATGCCGAACGGCATGGTGATCCG
>JANWJQ010000109.1 GCA_025451875.1 Rhizomicrobium sp. | reverse complement strand
TTCGCGATGGCGGCGGCGTCGCCGCATCTTGCAGTTGCCGAGTTGCGTCGCGTTGAACCGGAATTCGTGACCCCTGAAGAGCCAAAGCCCGTCGCCAAAGCGCCGGAAGAGAAGGTGTCGGAAGAGGCTGTGCCGAAGCCTGTCGAGACGGCATCCATCGAGCAGCCTGTGGAAGCAGCGCCAGCCATTGAAACTGTTGCGGCGGTGGCGCCGGTGGTTCTCGAAGCCGCGATCGAACTGCCACCGGCCGACGAATCCGCTCCAACTGCCGCTCCTGCCGTGATCACCAGCATCGCGCCGCAGGAAGAACCGCTCGCGGCGCACAAGGATGAAATCCCCGCGCTCGACCCGATGAGCCACGCGGCACCAGCTGAGCCCGATCCTTCAGGCGTGCCGGAGGCTACTCCGCTGCCTTCATTCGTGAAGACGCAGCCTTCTCCGTCGCGCGAGCCTTCAGAAGCGGCTTGAGATACTGGCCGGTATAGGAGCGCGCGACTTTTGCCACGTCTTCAGGTGTGCCGGAAGCCACGATCTCTCCGCCACCATCGCCGCCTTCGGGACCAAGATCGACAACCCAGTCGGCCGTCTTCACGACTTCCAGATTGTGTTCGATCACGACCACAGTGTTTCCGTTGTCCACCAGCTCATGCAGAACTTCGAGAAGCTTCTTGACGTCGTGGAAGTGCAGGCCGGTCGTCGGCTCGTCCAGAATGTAGAGCGTGCGGCCTGTTGCGCGGCGTGACAGTTCCTTGGACAGCTTCACGCGCTGCGCTTCGCCGCCGGACAATGTCGTCGCCTGCTGGCCCACGGAAATGTAGCCGAGGCCTACGCGCTTCAAGGTCTCCATCTTCTCAGCGATCGAAGGCACGGCCTTGAATAGATCCGCTGCCGCCTCAATCGTCATGTCCAGAACATCCGCGATGGAACGGTCGCGGAATTTCACTTCCAGCGTTTCGCGGTTGTAGCGCTTGCCCTTGCATACATCGCATTGGACATAGACGTCCGGCAGGAAGTGCATCTCGATCTTGATGACGCCGTCGCCCTGACACGCCTCGCAGCGTCCGCCCTTCACGTTGAAGGAGAACCGGCCCGGCTGATAGCCGCGCGCCTTGGATTCCGGCAGTTCGGTAAACCAGTCGCGGATCGGCGTGAACGCGCCGGTATAGGTTGCCGGGTTCGAGCGCGGCGTGCGCCCGATCGGCGATTGATCGATGTCGATCACCTTGTCGAGGAATTCCAGGCCCTCGATCTTGTCGTGCGGCGCTGGATGCTCGCGTGCCTGCGAAAGCCTGCGCGCGGCCGCCTTATAGAGCGTCTCGATGGTCAGCGTGGATTTGCCGCCGCCGGAAACGCCGGTGACGCAGGTGAGCGTGCCGAGGGGAATCTCCATCGTCACGTTCTTCAGGTTGTTGCCCTTTGCGCCGACCACCTTCAGCCAGCGATTGTTCGCAGCCTTGCGGCGCTTGGCGGGCACGGGAATCTGTTCGATGCCGACGAGATATTTGCCCGTCAGGCTCTTCGGATTCTTCATGATGTCTTCGGGCGTGCCTTCGGCGATGATGTGTCCGCCGTGAATACCGGCACCCGGACCCATGTCGATTACATGATCGGCGGCGCGGATCGCTTCTTCGTCATGTTCCACCACGACCACGGTGTTGCCCATGTCGCGCAAACCCTTGAGCGACTCCAGCAACTTCGCATTGTCGCGCTGGTGCAGGCCGATGCTGGGTTCGTCCAGCACATACAAAACGCCCGTCAGGCCTGAACCGATTTGCGATGCCAGTCGAATGCGCTGGCTCTCGCCGCCCGACAGCGTTCCGCTGCCGCGCGCCATCGTCAGATAGTCGAGACCGACATTGTTCAGGAACTTCAGGCGCGCGCGGATTTCCTTGAGGATGCGCGCTGCGATCTCGTTCTGCTGCTTGTTCAGCTTCTTGTCGATGTCGCGGAACCAGCTATCGACCAGCTTGATCGATTGTTCGCACACCTGACCGATATGCAGCCCGCCGATCTTCACGGCGAGCGCTTCCGGCTTCAGGCGATAGCCGTGACACACATCGCAAGGCGATGTGTCCTGAAACCGTTCCATCTCCTCGCGGATCCACGCGGAATCGGTTTCCTTGTAGCGGCGCTCCATGTTCGGAATGACGCCTTCGAAGGCTTTCTTGGTCTCGTATCTGCGCAGGCCATCGTCATAGATGAACTTGATCTCGTCCTCGCCGGAACCATGCAGAATGATTTCGCGCGCCTTCTTCGGCAGGTCTTCCCATGCATCGTTGAGCGAGAATTTGTAGTGCCGCCCAAGCGCTTCCAGCGTTTGCAGGTAATAAGGCGAAGATGACTTCGACCACGGCGCGATAGCGCCTTTGCGGAGCGAAACGGAATCGTCCGGCACAATCAGTGCCGGGTCGAAATAGAGTTGCGTGCCCAGGCCATCGCAGGCCGGACAGGCACCATGCGGGTTATTGAAAGAGAAAAGGCGCGGCTCGATCTCCGGAATGGTGAAGCCGGACACCGGGCAGGCGAATTTCGATGACATGATCATCTGCTTCGCCGAGCCGTCCTTTTCCTTCTGGTCAGCGAATTCCGCGATCATCAGCCCATCGGCGAGATTGAGCGCTGTCTCGATGGAGTCGGGCAGGCGGTTGCCGATGTCCTTCTTCACCGCGATGCGGTCCACCACAACTTCGATGTCGTGCTTCAGCTTCTTGTCGAGCGTCGGCGTGTTGGCGATCTCGTAGTATTTGCCGTCCACCTTGACGCGCTGGAAGCCCTTCTTCTGAAGCTCCGCGAGTTCCTTGCGGTATTCGCCCTTGCGGCCGCGCACGATGGGCGCGAGCAGGTAAAGCCGGGTACCTTCGTCCAGCGCGAGGATGCGGTCCGCCATCTGACTGACCGTCTGGCTTTCGATGGGCAACCCGGTCGCCGGCGAATAGGGAACGCCCACACGCGCGAAGAGCAAGCGCAGATAGTCATAAATCTCGGTGACGGTGCCGACGGTCGAGCGCGGGTTCTTGCTCGTCGTCTTCTGTTCGATGGAGATGGCCGGCGACAGGCCCTCGATATGATCCACATCCGGCTTCTGCATCAGTTCCAGGAACTGGCGCGCATAGGCCGACAGCGACTCCACATAGCGGCGCTGGCCCTCGGCATAGATCGTGTCGAACGCCAGCGAGGATTTGCCGGAGCCGGACAGGCCGGTCATCACCGTCAGCGTGTCGCGCGGAATCTCCACATCGACATTTTTCAGATTGTGCTCGCGGGCACCTTTGATCGAGATGTTCTTCTGCATGGCTCTCTACGGAATGGCGGAACGGGAAAGCTTGCGCGGTTCTGCACCAGCCGGGCAAGGGCGCATCCCATGGCTCCTGCCATGCGCTGACACACCCGAATCCGCTTTGGAACAAAAACCGAACATACATACGCAGGCCAGCCGGGAATGTCTATCGCGATGCGGCGTTTCGCCGTGAAGCGAATGGCGGCGGGGCGCGTTTTGGGATGATCGGGGTCTGCGTGTGCAATAGATAGGAACGCATGACCGTTTTTGAAGACCCTCGCGCTCCGGGCCACTCGGAACTCCGCTACCGCCCGGACGTGGATGGCCTGCGTGCTGTCGCCGTGCTCGCGGTGGTCTTCTACCACTACGGCTTCTCGCAAGTTCCCGGCGGGTTCATTGGCGTCGATATCTTCTTCGTCATTTCCGGATTCCTGATCACCGGGATCATCCATCGCGAGATGGCGGACGGCCATTTCACGATCCGTCACTTTTATGAACGCCGCATCCGGCGAATTTTTCCGGCGCTGTTCGCCATGCTCGCCGTCGCGAGCGTCACCGCGTGGTTTCTTCTCTTTCCGGTAGATTTCGAAGCCTATGCGAAGAGCCTCATCGCAACGGCCATCTTCTCGGCCAATTTCGAATTCTGGCGCGAGGTCGGATATTTCGATACCTCGGCCGCTTTCAAGCCGCTGCTGCATCTTTGGTCGATCGCGGTCGAAGAGCAGTTCTATCTTCTCTTCCCCGCAATTCTGCTTCTTGTCGGCTCCGGTTCGCGGCACAGGCTTCTTGCCGTAGTCGGTGTCCTGCTGATGCTGTCTTTCGGCTACAGCGTCTGGGAAGTCGGTCATTCCACGGCAACCGCGTTTTATCTTTTGCCGTCGCGGATGTGGGAGCTCATGCTGGGCGCGCTTGTCGCCATAGCGCCGCTGCCCGCGCCGGCGAGATGGGCCAGCGAGACTCTGGCCGCGTTGGGCGCGGCGCTGATCGCATGGGCGCTGTGGACATACGATCGCTGGATGCCGTTCCCGGGCGCGGCGGCTGTGGCCCCCTGTCTCGGCTCCGCGCTGGTGATCTATGCGGGACAGCAAAATAATTTCGTTTCGCGCGGGCTGTCTCTGAAGCCTGTGGTCTTCGTCGGTCTGATCTCCTACTCGCTCTATCTCTGGCATTGGCCGGTTCTGGTCTTTACCCAGATCGCGCTCAATCGCGCGCTGCATCCATGGGAGATTTATGCCTGCCTCACCCTGTCGTTCGTCCTCGCAATCCTCTCATGGCGCTATGTCGAGCGGCCGATCCGCCGCCATCGCAGGCTTGGCTGGCCCGTATTGTTCGGAGGCGCTGCCGCCGCGATGGCCGTCACGGCGGCCTGTGGGGTGGCCGTCGCATCGACGCAAGGCGTGCCCGAGCGCTTGCAGCCGGAGATTCGAAAAATCCTGGCGGAAGAGCGCAATCACGAACCGCGCATGGACATTTGCTTCGGTCTGACAGCGCATGACGTGCGCAAGGGGCGTCTCTGCCGCATCGGCAATGTTGAGGCGAAGGAGCCGTCTTTCTTCCTGTGGGGCGACTCGCATGCGGACGCGTTGCTGCCTGCCGTGCAGAAGGTCGCCCAGCAGCGTGGCCGCGCCGGATTGTTTGCCGCCACAGACTCTTGCGCGCCGCTGCTGGGCGTCACGCGGCCGGACGCGCACAAATGCAAACCGTTCAACGACGCGGTGGCGAAGCTCGCGATCAAGCCTGCGATCAAGGACGTCATTCTCGATGCGCGCTGGAGCAAGAACGCTTACGGCACGGCGCGCGGTGAAGGCGACTGGCGCATCTTCCCCTATGATGGCGAAGGGCAGGGGACCGATCTTCCATCAACCGAAGCGGTTTTTTATCGCGGGCTGGAACGCACTGTTCGGCTGCTGACCAAAGCCGGAAAACATGTCGTCATCGTCGCGTCCATCCCGGAAGCGGGGTTTTCCGTGCCACGGGTGATGGCGCATCTGCGCATGGCGAAAAATTACGACATGCCAACGCGCGATCTGAATGACTTTCTGGTCCACCAGAAGTTCATCTTCGCCACGCTGGCGCGCATGCAGAAGCTCTATGGCGTCAAGATCATCTATCCGCATCAGATCCTCTGTGCGACGGGCCGGTGCGAACTCGCGCTCGACGACCGTCCGCTCTATCGCAATGCGCACCATTTGACCGTTTTCGGGGCGATGCAGCTCATGCCGCTGATGGAGCATGCCCTTTAGATCCTGTGGGGCACTTTTGCTGGGGATTGACTCAAAAACGCTTGGAACATAAAGAGAACATTGAGGTTGGGCGATGGCGGTTGGCGGGGCGCAGGCGATAGGGTCCGCGCTTCGACAGCCACGGAAAGGCAAGAACAATGGCGGGTAGCGTCAACAAGGTGATTTTGGTCGGCAATCTGGGCAAAGACCCGGAGACGCGCCGCCTGCAGAGCGGCGATCCCGTGGTGAACCTGTCGATCGCGACGTCCGAAAGCTGGCGGGACAAGGCGTCGGGCGAGCGCAAGGAAAAGACCGAGTGGCATCGCGTGGTTATCTTCAACAAGAACCTCGCCGAGGTCGCGGAGAAATATCTGCGCAAGGGCTCGAAGGTCTATATCGAAGGCTCGCTGCAGACCCGCAAATGGACGGACAAGGACGGTCAGGAAAAATACTCGACCGAAATTGTGCTGCAGAATTTCCGCGGCGAACTCACCATGCTCGACACGCGTGGTGAAGGCGGCAGCGCCATGACGCGTAGCAGTGCGGCTTCGAACGACTCTTCGCCCGGCAATTTCGACCGCAGCGAATTGGACGACGAAATCCCGTTTTGATCCCGGCGTGAATATGCGTCTGCCTTGCCTGGCAGCACTCGCGTTGGCTTTTGGTCTCAGCGGGTGCGGAACGGGATCGTTCGGCACGCCTGCCGACGGTTTCGCGTTTCCGCGGCTCGAGCAGTCTTATCTGCCGCTCCACAGCCGCGACTGGATGCTGGGAACGCATGACGGCGCATCGGTCGTGATTGCGCCCGGCATCGCCGTCACCAATGCACACAACGCCAACATGCTCGAGCCGAAATCGGTGATCGGCGTGGTGGATGGCTATGATCTTCTCTATTTTCGCACACCAGGCACCGCTGCCACGCCGGTCGCATCGCCGTTGCAGGGCGAAGACGTCATCGCCTATGGCCAGGGCACGGATGGCAAGTTGCGCGTCTCACGCGGCGTCATCCGTCAATTCTGGCCGGCGGCATTCGGCTTCGTTTCAGACGCCGGACCCGGCTTTTCCGGCGGCCCTGTCGTGGACGCGAAGACCGGCGCGCTGCTCGGGATCACCTACGGCTACAAAGGCGGCGAAGCGGCCCAAACCCGCCTGCTGCTGGCCTATAATATGGCCTTCGTGATGGACCAACTGAGGGCCATCCAGAGCCGCGCCGCGGCGCAATAATCGGTAGCGGAATCGGTCATCGAAATGCTACAAAACCGGGTGGATTCTGACCCGTTTCGGGTATGCCGTAAGGCATTGAAAAGGAACGTATTTTGAGCGACACCCCAGCCGCCAATCCCCCTTCGGGCGGCTCTCCGCATTTGCCCATCGCCATCGAGGACGAACTGAAGCGTTCCTACCTCGACTACGCCATGAGCGTCATCGTTTCGCGCGCCCTTCCGGACGCGCGCGACGGCCTCAAGCCTGTGCATCGGCGCATCCTGTTTTCGATGCACGAGAACAACCGCGACTGGAACAAGCCCTATCGCAAATGCGCACTGATCGTCGGCGACGTGATGGGCAAATACCATCCGCATGGCGACCAATCGATTTACGACGCCTTGGTGCGCATGGCGCAGGATTTTTCCATGCGCGCGCCGCTCATCGACGGGCAGGGCAATTTCGGCTCCGTCGATGGCGATCCGCCGGCGGCGATGCGTTACACGGAAGCGCGCCGCTCCAAGATCGCGCACATGTTGTCCGAAGACATCGACAAGGACACGGTGCAGTTCCAGGACAATTACGATGGTTCCGAACGCGAGCCCGTCGTTCTTCCCGCCCGTTTCCCGAACCTTCTCGTCAACGGCGCCGGAGGCATCGCCGTCGGCATGGCGACGAATATTCCGCCGCACAATCTGGGCGAAGTGATCGATGCCTGCCTCGCTTACATCGACGATCCGTCCATCGGCATGGATGCGCTGACCGAGATCGTGCCGGGGCCGGATTTCCCGACCGGCGCGCTTCTCATCGGCAAGCAGGCGGCGCGCGGCGCGCTGGCGCGCGGACGCGGCTCGATCCTCATGCGCGCGCGCTGCGCCATCGAAGAAGTCCGCAAAGACCGCGAAGCCATCATCGTTACCGAGCTTCCTTTTCAGGTGAACAAGGCGCGTTTGCAGGAGAAGATCGCCGAATTGGTGCGCGACAAGCGCATTGAAGGCGTCGGCGATATCCGCGACGAGAGCGATCGCCACGGCATGCGCGTGGTCATCGAGATCAAGCGCGACGCGTCGGCGGAGGTGGTGCTGAACCAGCTCTACCGCTTCTCCGAACTGCAGACGACCTTCGGCGTGAACATGGTGGCGCTGAATGCCGGTCGCCCCATGATCATGAATTTGAAGGAGCTGATCGGCGCCTTTACCAGCTTCCGCGAGGAAGTGGTGATGCGCCGCTCGCGCTTCGAGCTTACCAAGGCACGCGACCGCGGGCACATCTTGGTGGGTCTCGCCATCGCCGTCGCCAACATCGACGACATCATCCATCTCATTCGCAATGCCCCCGATTCCGCGACGGCGAGAGAGCAGCTGATGGCGCGCGCCTGGCCCGCGAAGGACACCGCGCCGCTGGTGTTGCTGATTGCCGATCCGCGTCACATCATGCTGGAAGACGGCACGATCAAACTGTCGGAAGAACAGGCGAAGGCGATCCTCGAAATCCGCCTTGCGCGTTTGACGGCGCTCGGCCGCGACGAAATCGCGGACGAAGTCGCCAAGCTGAGCGAAGCGATCAAGGATTATCTCGATATCCTGCGCTCACGCTCGCGTGTTCTGACCATCGTGAAGGACGAGCTGAAGGCGATCAAAGACGAATTCGCCACGCCACGCAAAACCGAGCTGGTCGATGCGGATGTGGAGATCGAAGACGAAGCGCTGATCGAGCGCGAGGACGTGGCGATCACCGTCACCCACGCCGGCTATATCAAGCGCACGCCGATCGCCGAATACCGTGTGCAGGGCCGTGGCGGCAAAGGCCGCGCCGGCATGTCCACGCGCGAGGAGGATTTCGTCACCAACATCTTCGTTGCCAACACCCATGCGCCGATGGTGTTCTTCTCCTCCACGGGCATGGCCTACAAGCTCAAGGTGTGGCGCCTTCCGGAAGCCCGTATCCAGGGCAAGGGCAAGGCGATGGTGAACCTGCTGCCGCTCGGCGAAAACGAGCGCATCACCACCATTCTTCCGCTGCCCGAAGATGAGAGCGCGTGGGAGAAGCTCAACGTCGTGTTCGCCACCAAATCCGGCGACGTGCGGCGCAACGAGCTTTCCGACTTCGTGAACATCAACAAGAGCGGCAAGATCGCCATGAAGCTGGAGCCGGGCGACGGCATCGTGGACGTGCAGATCTGCACCGATCAGGACGACGTTCTGCTCACCACCCGCGCCGGCAAGTGCATTCGCTTCCCGGTCACGGATGTGCGCGTCTTCAAGGGCCGTGATTCCACCGGCGTACGCGGCGTGAAGTTGGGCAAGGACGACGAGGTCGTCAGCCTGACCCTGCTGCATCATTCCGACGCCTCGACCGCGGAAGCGCGCGCCTATCTCAAGCAATCGAATGCGGCGCGCCGTGCCGCGACGGGTGAAGAAGAACCGCAGGTCGAAGAGGCGGATGACGCCGATGACAGCACGGAAGAAGCAACGCTGACGCAGGAGCGCTACGCGGCACTCGGCGCGCGCGAGCAGTTCGTGCTCGCCATGTCGGAAAGCGGTTTCGGCAAGCGCACGTCGTCTTACGAATATCGCGTCACCGGCCGCGGCGGATCCGGCATCGTGGCGATGGGCATGGGCAAGAAGAACAGCGCCATCATTGCTGCCTTCCCGGTCGAGGAGTCCGATGATCTCATGCTGATTTCCGACAAAGGCCAGATCATCCGCGTGGCCGTCAGCGGCATCTCCATCCAGGGCCGGTCTGCGCAGGGCGTCACCGTGTTCCGCGTGGACGAGGGTGAGCGGGTTGTGTCCGTCGAGCGTATCGAGGAAGTTTCGGAAGAAGCGGCCGGCTAGGCCAGGCGGGGAAAGCCATGAGCAAGAATCGCATCGGGCTTTATCCCGGCACGTTCGACCCGCCGACGCTCGGTCACCTCGACATCGTCAAGCGGGCGCTGAAACTGGTTGATCATCTTGTGATCGGTGTCGGCATCGGAACCGGCAAGAATCCGCTGTTCTCCTATGAGGAGCGCGTCGAGATGTGGCAGCACGAGGCTGCGGATCTCACCAAGGACGGCGGCACCATTGAGGTAAGGCAGTTCGGCGAGTTGCTGCAAGTGGATTTCGCGCGCGAAGTGGGCGCGGGCATCGTGGTACGCGGGCTGCGCGCGATGTCGGACTTCGAATATGAATTCCAGATCGTGGGCATGAACCAGCGGCTCGCCCCCGATATCGAAACGGTATTCCTGATGGCCGATCCCCGGTATCTGTCGATCGCATCGAAATTGGTGAAAGAGGTCGCGATGTTGGGCGGTAACGTAACGCCGTTCCTGACGCCGAACGTCGCGGCCCTGCTGGTGAAACGCTGCAACGAAAAACGAAAGAAAAAGTAATGGCTGATACGTTGGTGATGGAACTCAAGTCCGGCCCGGTGAAGATCAAGCTGCGCCCCGATCTCGCGCCCAATCATGTGGAGCGCATCAAAGAGCTTGCGGGGCAGGGTTTCTACGACGGCGTCGTCTTCCATCGCGTGATCCCCGACTTCATGGCGCAGACCGGCGATCCGACAGGCACCGGCTCGGGCGGTTCCGACCTTCCCGATCTGAAGGCCGAATTCTCGAACGAGAAACACAAGCGCGGCACCATCTCGATGGCGCGCACCAGCAATCCCAACAGCGCCAATAGCCAGTTCTTCATCTGCTTCGCGGACGCGCCGTGGCTCGACAAGCAATATTCGGTCTGGGGCGAAGTCGTCGAAGGCATGGAGCATGTGGACGCCATCAAGAAGGGCGGCGAACACAACAACGGCGCGATTTCCGGCGAGCCGGACAAGATCGTGAAAATGCGGGTGGAATAGGCCATCCGGCGCATTGACCGGGGGGGCAGGGTCCACTAATGGTCCGCCCCGTCTGGCGAGCCCGTAGCTCAGTGGTAGAGCATCTGACTTTTAATCAGAGGGTCGATGGTTCGAAACCATCCGGGCTCACCA
>JANWJQ010000108.1 GCA_025451875.1 Rhizomicrobium sp. | reverse complement strand
TTTGCAGATCGTGCCGCATCTGCGACGGATCGGCGGCACCTGCCCGCACGCGCACGACGTCCAGCCAGAGCCAGCCATAGGTGTATTTGGGATCGAGCTTTGTGGCCTGTTCAAAGTCGCTCGCTGCGGCAGCGAAATCGCCCTTCAGCCAGAATATTTGTCCGCGCCGCCGAAATGCGGGGGCGCCGGGTTGCGCGGCCATGACAAGATTTTCGTCAGCAATCGCCTGATCGAATTTCTGCAGACACACATAAGCCGACGACCGCCATCCGAGCGATTCCATATCGTTCGGCTTCAGCTTCAATACCGCTGTGAAATCATCCGCCGCATCCGCGCACGCGCCATTGTAGAGGAGCGCTCTGCCCCGATTTACATGGGCAACGGGCACCAGTTCCGGATTGAGGTCGCCCGCGTTCAATGCGGCCGTGAACTTGGCGATCGCCAGCTTCACATCACCACGATTTCTCGCAGCAAGACCTTGGCTGTAATCATCGTATCCGGCTGCAGAAGCGGCTGACAAAGCCGCAAGCCAAACCAGCCCGATAAATATATATCGAGACATCCCACCCCCACGCCAAGACTAGCCGAGGAATTCGGGATGCTCAATACTTTGTAGGTTACGCCGCGTCTTTCGCGTGCGGGTCGTAATTCAGGATCGGGCCCAGCCAGCGTTCGGCTGTCGCCATGTCCCAGCCTTTGCGGCGCGCATAGTCCTGGACCTGATCGCGCTCGATCTTGCCGGTGCCGAAATAGCGGCTAGCGGGATGCGAGAAATAGAACCCGCTCACCGCAGAGCCCGGCCACATTGCGTAGCTTTCGGTCAGCTTGATGCCGGCCTTGGCTTCCGCATCGAGCAGCGTAAAGAGCGTGCCCTTCTCGGTGTGGTCCGGCTGCGCGGGGTATCCCGGCGCGGGGCGGATGCCGCGATATTCTTCCTTGATAAGATCAGCGTTGCTGTAGTTCTCATTCGGCGAATAACCCCAGAATTCACGGCGCACGCGCTCATGCATGTGCTCGGCGAAGGCTTCGGCGAGACGGTCGGCCAGCGCGCGCAACAGGATGGCGGAGTAATCGTCCTTCTCCGCCTCGAAGCGCTTGATGTGTTCGTCTTCGCCGTGGCCGGAAGTGACCGCGAAGCCGCCGATGAAATCCTCGCCCTTGCCGATGGGCGCGATGAAATCGGCCAGCGCCTGATTGGGCTTGTTGCTTTCGCGGTTCATCTGCTGGCGGATGGTGTGCAGCCGGTGGATCGGAAATTTGCGGGCCTTGTCGCCATAGACGACGATGTCGTCGCCATCGGCATTGGCGGGCCAGAAGCCGACGACGGCTTTGGCGGTGAGCCATTTGCCGTCCACGATCTTCTTCAGCATCTCCTGCGCATCCTTGAAGAGATTGCGCGAAGCCTCGCCGACCTTGTCGTCTTCGAAGATGCTGGGATATTGACCGACCAGCTCCCAGGTCTGGAAGAACGGCGTCCAGTCGATATAGGGGACGAGTTCGCCCAGATCGTAAGGCCCGTATTGGCGCGTGCCGAAATATTTTGGCACCGGCGGCTCGTAATTGTCCCAGTCGAATTTTTCCTTGTTGGCGCGCGCCTGCTCGAGGGTGAGGCGGCGGCCGGGCGCGCGGGCGGCGGAATGGCGCGCCGCGATCTCTTCATATTCCTTGCGCGTCCTGGCGACGAATTCGGCGTTCTGCGTTTTGCTGAGAAGCGCCGACACCACACCCACGGCCCGCGAGGCGTCGGTGACATAGACCGTCTGCCCGCGCTTGTAGCGCGGATTGATCTTGACGGCGGTATGCACCTTGGAGGTGGTGGCGCCGCCGATGAGCAGCGGAATGTCGAAACCCTGCCGCTCCATCTCGTTGGCGACATGCACCATCTCGTCCAGCGAGGGGGTGATGAGGCCGGAGAGGCCAATGATGTTCGCGCCCGTGGCGATCGCCGTGTCGAGGATCTTCTGCGCCGGCGTCATCACGCCAAGGTCGATCACCTCATAGCCGTTGCATTGCAGCACCACGCCCACGATGTTCTTGCCGATGTCGTGGACATCGCCCTTCACCGTGGCCATGACGATCTTGCCGGCGACTTCCTTGCTCTGGTTCTTCGCCTTCTCCGCTTCCATGTAAGGCAGCAGATGCGCGACGGCCTTCTTCATCACGCGCGCCGATTTCACCACTTGCGGCAGGAACATCTTGCCCGAGCCGAACAGATCGCCGACGACGTTCATGCCCACCATCAGCGGGCCTTCGATCACATCGAGCGGCTTGTCCGCGTCCAGGCGCGCGGCCTCGGTGTCTTCCACCACGAAACTATCGATGCCGTGAACCAGCGCGTGCGTCAGCCGTTCCTGCACCGGCAGCGAACGCCATGCGGCGTCTTCCACCTGCGCCACCGCCGCACCGCCCTTATAGGTCTGCGCCATGGTGAGCAGGTGTTCGGTCGCGTTGGGCGTGCGGTTGAAGAGCACGTCCTCGATGGATTCGCGCAGCGGCGTCGGAATGTCCTGATAGACGGTGAGCTGGCCGGCGTTGACGATGCCCATGTCCATGCCCGCCTTGATGGCGTGGAACAGGAAGATGGAGTGCATCGCTTCGCGCACGGTGTCGTTGCCGCGGAACGAGAACGAGAAGTTCGACACGCCGCCGGAGATATGCGCCAGCGGCATTTCCTCGCGGATGATTTTCGCCGCCTCGATGAAAGCGCGGCCATAGTCGTTATGTTCCTCGATGCCGGTGGCCACCGCGAAGATGTTGGGATCGAAGATGATGTCTTCCGGCGGGAAGCCCACCTTGTTGACCAGCACGTCATAGGCGCGGCGGCAGATCTCCACCTTGCGTTCCAGCGTATCGGCCTGCCCCTGCTCGTCGAACGCCATCACGACGACGGCGGCGCCATAGCGCATGACTTCGCGGGCGTAATGGACGAAACGCTCCTCGCCTTCCTTCAGCGAGATGGAATTGACGATCGGCTTGCCCTGCACGCATTTGAGGCCGCTCTCGATCACGCTCCATTTGGACGAGTCGATCATCACCGGCACGCGCGCGATGTCCGGCTCGCCCGCTGCCATGTTGAGGAAGCGGCGCATCGCCGCTTCGGAATCGAGCAGGCCTTCGTCCACGTTCACGTCGATGATCTGCGCGCCGTTCGCCACCTGGTCGCGCGCCACCGTCAGCGCGCCTTCGTAATCGTTGGCGGCGATGAGTTTGCGGAACTTGGCGGAGCCGGTGATGTTGGTGCGCTCGCCGACATTCACGAAATTGATGTCGGGCGTCAGTGTGAACGGCTCAAGGCCGGAGAGGCGCATGTAACGCGGCTTCTCGGGAATGACGCGCGGCTTCACGCCTTTCACCGCTTCGCCGAACGCCTTGATATGCGCGGGCGTCGTGCCGCAACAGCCGCCGACGATGTTGACGAGGCCGCTTTGCGCGAACTCGCCGATCATCGCCGCCATCATCTCCGGCGTTTCGTCATAGCCGCCGAATTCGTTGGGCAGGCCAGCGTTGGGATGCGCGCTGACCAGCGTGTCGGCAACCTGATTCAGCTCGTCCACATAGGGACGCAGTTCTTTGGCGCCCAGCGCGCAATTCAAACCGATGGCGAATGGCTGGGCGTGGCGCATGGAATGCCAGAAGGCTTCCGGCGTCTGGCCGGTGAGCGTGCGGCCCGACAGATCGGTGATCGTGCCGGAAATCCACACCGGCAGGCGCTCGCCCATCTCCTCGAACACCTGTTCGATGGCGTAGATCGCGGCCTTGGCGTTCAGCGTGTCGAAAATGGTTTCGACCATGATGACGTCCGCGCCGCCCTTCATCAGCCCACGCGTGGCATCGGCATAGGTGCTGCGCAATTCGTCGAAGGTCACATTGCGGAACGCCGGATCGTTCACGTCCGGCGAGATGGACGCGGTGCGATTGGCCGGGCCGAGCACGCCGGCGACAAGGCGCGGGCGCGAGGATGTGCTCATCCGATCGCAGATTTCGCGCGCCAGCCGCGCACCGGCTTCGTTCAATTCCGGCACCAGATGCTCGAGGCCATAATCGCCCTGCGACATCGAGATGGAATTGAAGGTGTTGGTCTCCAGGAAATCCGCGCCGGCTTCGAGATATTGGCGGCAGATATCCTGGATGATCTCCGGCTTGGTCAGCGTGAGAAGGTCGTTGTTGCCTTTCAGGTCGCTCGGATGATTGCCGAAACGCTCACCGCGGAAATCGGCTTCGGTCAGGCCATAGCCCTGGATCATCACGCCCCAGGACCCATCGAGCAGCAGGATGCGCTCGCGCGCCTGCTTCTTCATCCATGCGATACGCGATGCTCTATCGAACGCCATAATACTCTCTCTTTTCCTCCCCCGTTTTACGGGGGAGGTGGATCGGCGCGTGAGCGCCGGGACGGAAGGGGTGGCGGGAAATGAGAAGGAATGTCGAGGCCATCGTCACCCCCTCCGTCGGGCTTCGCCCGCCACCTCCGCCGCACCAGCGGGGGAGGAAACAGGGCGCATACCCAGCAAACAACAAGCCGCAAAAGTCAGATCGGCTTGGTTCAACGTATAGAAATGAAACTGGTCGAAGCCTTCGGCGCGCAGATCCTGCACCTGCTCGGCCAGGATGGTGGCGGCGATGAGCTTGCGGGTGTCGGCGTCGCTGTCGAGGCCGTCATAGAGGCTTGCCAGCCAATCGGGCACGGACGCGCCCGCTGTTTGCGCCATGCGCGAAATGCCCTTGATGTTGGTGGTCGGAATGATGCCCGGCACGATGGGCACATTCACACCGGCCTTCACCACGCGGTCACGGAAGCGCGCCATGGTTTCGGTGTCGAAGCCGAATTGCGTCAGCGCGCGCGATGCACCCGCATCGACCTTTGCCTTCAGCAGCGCGATGTCCTGTGCTTCCGAGGCGGAGTCGGGATGGCGTTCGGGATAGGCCGAAACGCTGATCTCGAAGGGCGCGATCTGGCGGATGCCCGCAATCATATCTGGCGTGGAGCCGTAACCGTCCACGGGTGCCTGATATTTGCCCTGCATGTTCGGCATGTCGCCGCGCAGCGCCACGATATGGCGGATGCCCGCATCCCAATAGCCGCGCACGATGTCGCGGATCTCGCCTTGGCTGTGCGCCACGCAGGTCAGATGCGCGGCAGGTGACAGCGCCGTTTCTTCGACGATGCGTTTGACCGTGTTGTGCGTGCGGTCGCGCGTCGAGCCGCCCGCGCCATAGGTGACCGAGACGAAAGCCGGCTTGAGCGGTTCGAGGCGGCGGATGCAGCGCCACAGATTCTCTTCCGCTTCCGGCGTCTTGGGCGGGGAGAATTCGAACGACACTTTCAGCGGGCGCGTATCGCGCGCAAGGCGACGCAAACTCATGCAGCAACTCGTGAACGGTGGTGGCGGGCCTGCGTGGCGGCGGCCCAGATCTTGACCGTGAGCTTTCCGTTGCCGCCCGTATGGGGCGCGATGGCGGCGGACTCCAGCGGTTTCAGGTTGAGGGTCTCGAACCAGCCCTGCACTTCCTTGTCCGAGAAACCCAAGCGGCGGTGCGCCAGCTCGCTGCGCAGGAATTCCAGATCGTGCGGCGCGAAATCGACAATGAGAATGCGGCCGCCGGGCTTCAAGACGCGCGCTGCTTCGGCAACTGCGGCTTGCGGATCGTCGAGATAATGCAGCACCTGGTGAAATAGCGCGGCGTCGAATCCGTTGTCCGTCGTGCCTGTGGCGAACGGCATGCGGAAAACATCGGAGAGCCGCACCTGACAGTGCTGGATACGCGCGCGGGCCAGGCGGTCGCGTGCGATGGACAGCATCTCCGGACTTACATCGATGCCGACACCGTGTTTGATCTCGGGCGCCAGCAGCTCGAGCATCCTTCCCGTGCCGGTCCCCGCATCGAGCAGCGATTCCACGGGCTGCACCCGCAGTATGTCGGCGATGGCGGTTTCGACATCCTTCTCCGGCGCGTGCAGCGAACGGATGCGTTCCCAGTCCGCGGCGTTGGCTTTGAAGAAGGCGGCGGCTTCAGCCGCGCGCGCTTCGCGCACGGCGGCAAGGCGGCGGCGATCCGACGTCAGCGTGTCGGCGTCACGGCCGGAAAGGCGGGAGAGCACATGGCCCAATTCCGCGCCCGCGCCCTTCTCAGCCGAACGGTAGAAAACCCAGCTGCCTTCCTTGAAGCGCAGGATAAGGCCGGCATCACACAACAATTTGAGGTGGCGGGAGACGCGCGGCTGGCTCTGGCCCAGAATCTGGGTCAGTTCGGAGACGGTCAGCTCCGCCTCCCGCAGGATCAGCAGCAGGCGCAGCCGGGTGGGATCGGCGGCGGCACGCAGCATTGCCAGCAATTCGTCCATCGCGGAACTCCATTCGCTCACGATATAAACATATCTTTATATGATTATGCAAACGGGACTGGTGGATGAAAAGTTGGCGAAATAAATGGTGAATTCCGAGCAACGCTGCGGGATTTACAGGCTGTCTGTGATCCCTTTCACTGTCCCTTGATGCCGGATGTGCTAACCCTACTTATACAGTTCCGGTGCGATTCACCTTCAACCGGGAGTGGGGTACGAGCCAAATTAACGGTTCGTGCGTTATGCGAAAGCATGGAAATAGCGCTGGGACGATGATGAGGGGACTGAGCAAATTACTGGTTGTGTGCTTCGGCCTGCTGCTCGCGGGTTGCGCCACCGATCCGAACGGGGCGAACGATCCCTATGAGCAGACCAATCGCTCTGTCTTCGACTTCGACCAGAAACTCGACAAATATGTGATCAGCCCGAGCGCCAGCGCCTATGTCGCCGTAGTGCCAACGCCCGCGCGCACGAGCATCCACAACTTCCTGCTCAACCTGGACCTGCCCGTGACGTTCGTGAACGACGTCCTGCAGGGCGAAGTGGACCGCGCGGGAGATACGCTGGGCCGCTTGGCGATCAATTCCACCCTAGGTATCGGAGGTCTCTTCGATCCCGCGACCGACTTCAACATTCCCTATCACAAGGAAGATTTCGGCCAGACGCTCGGCACTTGGGGCGTGGGCGAAGGACCGTATCTCGTATTGCCGTTCTTAGGCCCCGATCCGCCGCGTGACGCGGCCGGCCAGGTGGTCGATATCTTCTTCGATCCCACGACCTATGTCTCGATCCGCTCGCACATCTGGTATTCGGCGGGCCGCAGATATATGTCGGTGGTCGACCTGAAATCGCGCAACTTCGACACGCTTCAGAACATTGAACGCGGGTCGGTCGATTATTACGCGTCCGTCCGCAGCCTGTATCGCCAGCTGCGCAACAACGAAATCCGCAACGGGCGGCCGGACGTGCAGAACCTTCCGGATCTCTGAAGCAGCGGGCCGCCACGAACTTGCCACAACCCGCCGCGATCATTGAGCCCGTTCCAGCACCATATTGGAGCAGACCATGATTCAAACTTTTGCACGGACGCACTTCACCGGCGGCATTCGCCTTCTCGCATTGGCGGCGATCGTCGCCATCGCCATGCCGTTCGCCGCTGCGCGCGGGGCGACGCCCGCCGAAGATTTCGTGCAGGCCAATGTTCAGAAGGGTCTGACGATCCTGAACTCTGGCGGCTCCAAGGAGCAGAAGCGCGAACAATTCCGCAGCTTCCTGCTCGGTCTCACCGATCTGAAGCGCGTTGCCGACTACACGTTGGGTCCGGTGAAGAATTCCACCTCGCCGGCCGACCTGGCCGCGTTCGAGGATGCGTTCCGCGAATATGCCTTCGCGGTCTATGAGTCCGAATTCACGAAATATTCCGGCCAGACGCTGAAGGTGACCGGATCGGTGCAACGCAAGGCGGATGACTTTCTCGTCTCTACCGTGCTGATCGACCCGCATGCCGCGAAGGGTTCGGACCCGATCACCGTCGATTTCCGCATCTTCGGTTCGCCGGGCCATTTCACGATCGCCGACATCATCGTGCTGGGCCTTGATCTTGCGATCACCGAGCAGGACGACTTCTCGTCATTCCTGTCGCAGAACAACAACAGCGTGAAAGCGTTGACCGCGAATCTCAAGGAACGCGCCGCGCGCGTGCGCGCCGGCGGCTCTCTTTCCGGCAAGTAACGGTACGTTTGTCCCACAGCGAATGCCGCGGCCACGCCGCGGCATTTTCTTTTACGCCGTCATCACTTCGCCACATCCGTCGCCCAATTTGCGCCCTCACCGAAAATCCAACGAGGCACCATGCATATGGAACTCCGTTCGGCGGTGGCCCGCCTTCTCGCGGCCCTCGCCTTTCTTTGCATCGTTGGACTGACAGGCGCGCAAGCGGCAACGCCCGCCGAAAGCTTCATTCAGGAAAACGCGCAAAAGGGCCTCACCATCCTGAAGGATGCGTCGCTGTCGCGCGACGCCAAGCATGCGCAGTTCCAGTCTTTCCTGGAATCACTGATCGATATCCATCGCATCGCACTGTTCACGCTGGGGCCAGCGGCGAAATCCGCCCCGCCCGCCGATGTCGATGCGTTCGCAGAGGCGTTCCGCAGCTATGCGGCGGCGGTCTATCAAGAGCAATTCGCGCATTATTCCGGCGAGACACTGAAAGTCACCGGATCGGTCGAACGCGCGCCGGGCGATTTCGTTGTGCGCACGGCGGTGCTGGAGCCGAACGGCAGCCTATCCGCCAATGCCCCCGAGGTGGATTTTCGTGTCTCCAATACCGGCGGCACGCTGCAGGTGATTGACGCCAGCGTGATGGGGATTGGGCTCTCCCTGCAGCAGCGCGATCAGTTCACCGCGTTCCTTGCGCGGCACAACAACGACGTTAAAGCCCTGACCGCGGATCTGCTGGTGCGCGCCGGCAATATCCGAAACGGCGGTTCCCCCAGCGGGAACTAACCTTAAGACGCAAAGCTGAGCACAAGCCTGCTTTTCCCTTGGGCGGCTTGGAGACTTTGCGCCTATAGTTTGCGGCAGTGGGGCATGGGGGAGCGTCTTGAAGGTCTTTCGAGGGTTGTGGAATTTTGCGTGCTGCACGCCGGCCATTGCCGTGTCGGCGTTTTTTCTCCTGTGCGCACCGCCAGCCCACGCCAACAAGGCAGAGGATTTCATCCAGGACTACGTCAAGCAGGGGCTGACGATCCTGAACAATCCCGCGCTGTCTCACGAAGAAAAGCATAAGCAATTCCTGGCGCTGCTCGAACCGGTGACGGATACGCGCCGCGTCGCGCTTTACACGCTCGGCCCGGTCGCGAAAACTTCGCCCACCGATCAGCTCGAAGCCTTTGTGAAGGCATTCCACGATCTGGAATTGTCGCTTTACGAGCGCGAGCTGTGGCGCGTGCAGCAGCTCAAGGTCGAGGCGTCTGTCGATCGCACGGCCAATGACATGATCGTTCAGGCTTTCCAGCTGGACGCGGGCGGCAATCGTTCGGTGAACGCGGATGAGATCGATTTTCGCGTTCTCAACGCAAGCGACAAACCGATCATCGTCGATCTGTGCGTGCGCGGCGCGTGGATCGCGGTCAATCAGCAGACGCAATACAGCGAATTTCTTGCCACACGCGGTAACGACATGCCGAAGCTGACCGCCAAGCTGCGCAACCGTACCGCCAAGATGAACGATTATCTCGCCGCGGGCGAAGAACCGCCGCCGCACCACATACGCAAGCCGCGCCCCAATTAGGCGCGTGCGAAACGCTTATACTTGATGCGATGCGGCTGGTCGGCGTCAATGCCAAGGCGGCGCTTCTTGTCCGCTTCGTAGTCCTGGTAATTGCCTTCGAACCATTCGACATGGCTGTCGCCTTCGAATGCCATCATGTGCGTGGCGATACGGTCGAGGAACCAGCGATCATGGCTGATGATCATGGCGCAGCCGGCGAATTCTTCCAGTGCGGATTCCAAGGCGCGTAGCGTATCGACGTCCAGATCGTTGGTCGGTTCGTCGAGCAGCAAAAGGTTCGCACCGGACTTCAGCATCTTGGCAAGATGCACGCGATTGCGTTCGCCGCCGGATAGCTGGCCGACTTTCTTCTGCTGGTCGCCGCCCTTGAAGTTGAAGGCGCCGACATAGGCACGCGAGTTCATCGTGCGCTTGCCCAGTTCGAGCACGTCGAGACCGTCCGAGATTTCCTGCCACACGGTCTTGTTCGGATCGAGGGCATCACGGCTCTGATCGACATAGCCGAGCTGCACCGTCGGTCCAATCTTGAGCGTGCCGGCGTCCGGCTTCTCCTGCCCGGTGAGCATGCGGAACAGCGTGGTCTTGCCCGCGCCGTTGGGGCCAATGACGCCGACGATGCCGCCCGGCGGCAGCTTGAAATTCACGTCCTCATAAAGAAGACGGTCGCCATAGCCTTTCGCCAGACCTTCGGCCTCGATCACCACGCCGCCGAGGCGCTCGGCCACGGGAATGATGATCTGGTTGGTGACGCTGCGCTGCTCGTTGCTTCTGGCGAGGAGGTCTTCATAGGCGTTGATACGCGCCTTCGATTTGGCCTGACGCGCCTTGGGCGATTGCTGAATCCATTCGCGCTCGCGGGCGATGGCGCGTTCCTGCGCGGCTTCCTCGGCGCCTTCCTGGCGGAGGCGTTTTTCCTGCACAACGAGGAAGGACGAGTAATTGCCTTCATGCGGAATGCCGCGGCCGCGATCCAGTTCGAGAATCCAGCCCGTCACGTTGTCGAGGAAGTAGCGATCGTGGGTGACGAGGATGATGCAGCCCTTGTATTCACGCAGCGTTTTTTCCAGCCACTCGACGGATTCCGCATCGAGATGGTTGGTGGGTTCGTCGAGCAGCAACACATCCGGCGCGTCGAGCAGCAGTTTGCACAGCGCCACACGGCGGCGTTCACCGCCCGAGAGCGTGGCGACATCGGCATCGCCTTCCGGACAACGCAGCGCGTCCATCGCCTGATCGACCTGGCTGTCGAGATCCCAAAGGCCCTGCGCCTCGATCTCGTCCTGCAGCTTGCCCATCTCATCGGCGGTTTCGTCGGAATAATTCGCCGCGATCTCGTTGTAACGGTCGACGAGCGCCTGTTTCGCGGCGACGCCTTCCATCACATTGTCGCGCACGTTCTTGGTGGGATCGAGCGTCGGCTCCTGCGGCAGATACCCCATGCGCACGCCCTTGGCGGCCCAGGCTTCGCCGGTGAAGTCGGGGTCCATGCCGGCCATGATCTTCATCAGCGTGGACTTGCCCGCGCCGTTGACGCCGACGATGCCGATCTTCGCGCCCGGATAGAACGACAGCCAGATGTCCTTCAGAACCTGCTTGCCGCCGGGATAGGTCTTCGAAAGACCTTTCATCACATAAACGAATTCCGGACCGGCCATGGGCATTCACCTGAGGAAATTGCGGGAGCGAGGCGTTTTAGCGAAGTCGCCCGCGCGCCGCAAATGGCGGCGAAACCGGCCAGCCTAGATCGGCTTCAGTTCGAGCAGGGATAGAGCCCGGCTATCGCCGCGTCGACAGCGGAGAGACTGTCATCCGGATAAACGTCCGGATGCGCCTTTAGTCAGTCTACGACTTGAAGAACCTGGTCATCGTTCGGCTTGAGCATGCTTGATGGTGGGCACCCGGTCGATCCGGTCATCGCCATCATTGCAATATCATCCTGGCAGGAATGTGGATTCGCGCTGCGATATGCGATGAAATGCGTCGTCGTCATGCTGTCGTCGCCAGCATGCGCGCCGGAAAAAACCGCGACAGCACCGGTCACCAACACGATCGCCGCGAAGGTTAAGCGGTTCGACACTCACATCAGAAATTGATCTTCGCGCGGCTGAGAACGGCCAGCGAGTTGACCCCGGACTGTCCGGCCAGGTTCTGCTGCCAGGCGGCATTGGCCTGCAGCGCCAGCGCGCCGTCGAAGAAGGTGGTCACATAGCCCATTTCGAAATCGGTTTCAGGCGAGCGGCTTGCCAGCGAAATATGCTCGTTATCGGTCAGGATGTTATTGAGATCGTCGAGACCGGTCAGGCCAAGTCCGCCGGAATTGAAGGGAATGGGGCGGCTGACGGCGAGGCCGAGGCTGTCATTGTTCGCAAACAGGCCGTGCTTGGCGACGGCGATGCCATAGCCGCGGCTGTGCTGCGAATCCGAACCGGATGCGACGCTCGAGGCGCGCAGATCAAGCTGCGAAATGCCTTCGCTGTAGGATACCGTTGTCACCCAACCGGCGCCGAAAGCAATGTGCGCAGACAATCCCATCGCATTGGTGGTTGAACCGTCGCTCATCGCGAGCGCGTTGGTATTCAGGCCGGGGAAAAGATTGCGCTGGGCGGTGCTCGATGCCGAAAGGCCGACGCCGCCCCATGGTGCGAAATTCCAATTGACGCCCGCCATCGCGGAACGCCCCGTGCGCCGGTCCAGACTATTCTGCAGGCCTTGCGCGAGATAGGAGAACACCGGCGCATCGAAACTGTTGCGCTGCGATCCGAACGTCGCTTCGCCGAAATTCACATGCAGGTCGCTTGCAAGCGCAACGGTGGCGCCGACGAAATCGCTGCTGCCGCCGAAGGCCGAATAGGGTATGCCCACCGCTGAGCTGTTCAGGAACAATCCATCGAACGCACCGCCCGATTGCGGACCGAACGCATCGAAGCGGCCTTGCAGATCCAGATTGTGCGCGATGTTGAGCGTAAAGCTGTCGGACAATGCGGCGGTCAGTTGCAGGTCGCGCACGTCATGACGGTTGCGGTCCACCGCTTGCGTGCCGCCCGACAGGAAGAGCGGTGCCTCGCCGTTCGTCGTGTAACCGGAAGCGGTGAATGGACCGAATGGGCTGACGCCAGAAACCGCGAATGGCGCATAGGCCGTCCACGGCGACGAAGGCGCGGAGAACTCCACATCCGGGCTGTAAGCGATTTTCGCGGCAGACTGCGCATTGAACGAAGCACCCGCAGCATAGACAGGCGCGCGCGCGAGGAGCGCGGCGGCAACCGTCAAAGCTGTCAGGACCAAACGACTGCGCATACTTCCCCAATTTGCGGGAGGCCGTACGCCCGCCCGCGGCCAAAATATCGAAGGAAATTCTACCAGAAGCGGCATTTCAATCAACGAAATCATAGGTCTAACTGTTGCCACCCGGTAACAATCAGCCATCAAGTTTAATGTGCGCTGCCGGGGTGGCGGATGGGAGATGCCAGAAAAACCATGGGACGGCCGGCGGTTTAGCGCCGTCGCCGTCCCATGCTGCCCCCTTCAATGCGGACCCAATTAACCGCGGGCACTTGCCCCCTATGCCGTTCGGACCCGCGGCAGGCGGAAGAATGCCGTGACGGTGGCTTCACGCAAGCTGCCGCAGGGCTGATCTGCGTTATTTGCAACAGAGTGTGGATTGTTTGCCACAAAAAGTCGCGTGGAAGTGGCGGGGCAAAAGGATCGCGCAACTGGCGCTTAGCAAAAGGTTAAATTTGCGCGAAGTGCTTGGAAAGCTTGAGTCCCTGGCGCTGGTAGTTGGATCCGATGCCCTGCCCGTACACCTCAGGTGGAGGATCTGTCAGGCGTTCGAAGACCAGCCGGCCGATGATCTGGCCGTGCTCCAGGATGAACGGGACTTCGCGTGAACGCACCTCCAGCACGCCCCGCGCGGAGGGCGGCTGATTCTTCTCGTAACCGAAGCCCGGATCGAAGAAGCCCGCATAGTGGACGCGGAATTCGCCGACGAGCGGATCGAACGGAACCATCTCGGCGGCGTGGTCCGGCGGGATCGCGATCGCCTCGCGGCTGACCAGAATATAGAACTCGTCCGGGTCGAGGATCAGATTGCCCTGCGCATTGGCCTCGATCGATTCCCAATAATCATGCGGATTGAGCGCGCCGCGCTTGTCCACATCGATCATCCCGGTATGGCGTTTGGCGCGCCAGCCGATGCGGCCGCCATCGCCTTTCAGGTCGATGGAGAATCCCAACCCGTTATCGATATCGGGCTCGACATCGACCAGCGGGTGCTCCGCATGCAGGCGGCGAAGCTGCGTATCGGTGAATTGCGGCGAGCCGTGGCGGATGCGCAGTTGGTTGAGCTTGGAGCCCTTGCGCACCAGCACCGGGAAGGTGCGCGGCGAAATCTCGGCGTAAAGCGGGCCGCGATAACCAGCTTCCACGCGGTCAAAAGCCTGCCCCTTGTCTGTGATGAGGCGCACGAACACGTCGATGCGGCCGGTCGAGCTTTTGGGATTGGCCGTGCCGGACACGCGCGCGGAGAAATCGGCATGTTCCAGCAGCGGCACGATATAGACGCAGTTGGTCTCCAGAACCGCGCCGTTGGTCAGGTCGATCTCATGCATGAAGACCGATTGCATCTTCTCGGCGACAGTGGCGTTCGGCCCCGGCAAAAAGCTGGCGCGCACGCGATAAGCGACGGGACCAAGACGCAGGTCGATGCTGGCGGGCTGAATCTGCCCTTCTTCGAAATCCTCTGAGGCGCGGATTTCGCGGTGGGCTCGGATCAGCCGCTTGAGCACATGGCTGGGGAGGATTCCGGTCGAGTTGCGGCCATAGGAATCGCCCGCCGGTTGCTCGCCGCCAAAGAGGTTTTCCGCCGTGTCCGCCATGGCCGACTTATAGGCAGCCAATCCGGCTGGGTCACGTCGGATCGTTGAGAAACCCACGGATTTCGGCAATGGCCTCCGCCAAGCCGCAGCGGCTCACCGGCGCGTCCGGCGGGAAAGCGGAGAGCAGCCGCGACGGCGTCGCCGGCTCCAGAATCACGAACACCCCCTTGTCGTGCTGTGAGCGGATCAGGCGGCCAAAGGCCTGCTTCAGGCGCAGGCGTGTGAGCAGGTCGTCATAGGATTTGCCGAAGCGCGCGCGGCGCGACTTGTGGAGGATCGTGGGCTTGGGCCACGGCACCTTGTCGAACACGACGAGGCGCAGACTGCGTCCCGGCACATCGACGCCGTCGCGCAAGGCGTCAGTGCCGAGCAGGCAGGCGTTCTCTTCCAGCCGGAACAGATCGACCAGCGCGCCGGTGTCGAGCCGGTCCACATGTTGCGCGTAGAGATTGATGCCGGCTTCGGCGAGCGGCGTCGCAATGCGTTGTTCGACGGCGCGCAAGGTGCGCACGGCGGTGAACAATCCCAGCGCGCCGCCGCCGGCTGCGAGGAACAGTTCTTTATAAGCAGACGCGACCTGATCGGCGTCGCGGCGGTTCACATCCTTGATGATGAAGATGCGCGACTGGTCGGCATAGTTGAACGGCGAGCCGAAGCTGGCGCGCTTGGGCGGCTCGGGCAGATGCGCCGCGCCGGTGCGCACTTCGGCGGATTGCCAGTGGTCTTCGGTGCCGTCGGCATCGCGCAAGGTGGCGGAGGTGATCAGCGCGCCATGCGCGGGCGAGAGCACTTCGCTCGCCAGCGGAATGGTGGGATCGATCCAATGCCGCCACAAGCCGATGTCATAATCGCGGCCGTCTTCACGCTCGATCTCGAACCAGTCCACGAATTCCTCGCGCCGGTCACCATGCTCCAGCGAGGACAGCATCGCGATCCATTCGGGCACGATGATCTTGGCGCGCTTCTCCAGCCCGCGCGCCGCCGCCTCGATGCGCGCGCGCTGCCACGTCTCCAGCTCTTTCGCCTTCTCGGTGATCTGCTTGCGCAAGCGATAAGCGAGCGAGAGCAGCGGCGTGGACAGCCGCGCGAGGCCGATGCCCAATTGCCGCGCGGCGATGAGCAATTCCTCGCCAAGCGGTTCGGTGTCGGCTTCCAGCGAATAAAATGCGTCTTCGCTGGAGCTGCGCGCCTTCACATGCTGATAGGCGGCAGCCAGAAACACTTCGCCGGGGCCGCGTGGCGCGGCGTTGTGCAGACGCGACAGCCAGCCTTCGCTTGTGAGCGTGGCCGAGGCGTGCATGCACTCTTCCAGACTTTCGCGCGCGGAAGCATCATCCGCGATGATGTCCTTCAGACGTTCTTCCAGCCCGCGCATGCGCGTGCGCGCGCGGCCTTCTGGGCCTCTGATCCAGCGGCGCAAGTCCGCCATCTCGACACCGGAAAGAAACGCCGCGAAACCCGAGTCCGCCGCATCGAAAAGGTGATGGCCTTCATCGAAGACATAGCGCACACGCCGCTCCGGCGGCTGGTCGGTGGTTTCATCCACGCTGGCGCTTTCGCCCGCCGCCTGCGCGATGACGAGTGCATGATTGGCGACGACAATGGGCGCGTTCTTCGAGCGGCGGATGACGCGCTCGATGAAACAGGTGCGATAATGCGGGCAGGCGGCATAAACACATTCGCCGCGCCGATCGGTGATTTCGCCCAACGGAATGGAGCTCGCGAGAAAGGCGGGAAAGCCGGCGCCGGACATATCCCCATCGCGCGTCGCGCTCACCCAGCGCGCAATCAATCCCAGCGCAACGGTGCGCTGGCCCGGCGCCAACGCCGTGCGCTTCGCCGCTTCCTCGAAATTCAGCAGGCACAGATAATTCTCGCGGCCCTTGCGCACGACGGCTTTCTCATCGCGCTCCACCGGATCGGGATAAAGCCGCGCCAACTCCTGCACGATCTGCCGTTGCAGATTGCGCGTGTAGGTGGAGAGCCAAAGGCCTGGGCCATTCTTCTCCGCCCACAACGACGCCGGCGCGAGATAGCCCAGCGTCTTGCCGATCCCGGTGCCCGCTTCGATCAGGGCGATCTTCGGCGCACCGGCGCGTTCGCGCACGCCGAAGGCATAAGTCGCGTCTTCCGCATAATCTTCCTGTTCGGGACGAACTTCACCCGCATCGCCGACAAGCTGCGCGAGGCGATGGCGCGCTTCATTTGCTTCCACCAGCAGCGATCCCGGCTTGTCCGGTGCGGCTTCATCTTCCCATTGCGGCAGACCGCGCCACGTATCGAACCCCGCAATGGGCGACAGCGCGGTTTCCGGCTTGCCGACACTTTCCAGAACGAACGACGCCCAGCGCCATCCGGATTTTTCGAGCGTCGATGCCAGCGCGCGAATCTGCGCGCGCTCGGTTTCCGGTTTGGATTTCAATTCGTCGAGAAGGATGTTCACCGCTTCCTGCAGCGCCGTCGCGGAATCTTCGGGCGTGTTCGGCGGCAACAATCCGCAGGCGCGCGCGAGACCGAGTGCACTCGGCACGCAAGGCGTCGCGGGCCTGACGAAAGCGAACAACTCCATCGCATCGAACAAGGGACGTGCGGGCTGCACTTTCAATCGTCCCGCCACGAACAACGCATGCGCCACGATCACGTCGCCGGAACGAAACAGGCGGCGCGCAGCTTCGAAATCCACGCTTGCCACCGCGCCATGCGCGTCCGCGATCACCGCACCCTTGGGCGCAAGGGTAAGCGCAGGAAAATCAAGGCTGGCGCGCAATTCGTTCGGCATTTGTGCTCAATAGGCCGAACGAGCCGAGAAGGAAAGGACGAAGCGGAGTTACGCCGCCAGATCGGGGTAGAGATTGGCCAGCGCGCGGCAGACGCGCTGATGCTCGCTCATCACAGTGTCGGCGGCCTCGCGCAGATTTTCCGGCGAACTGCCTTCGCGCGCTTTCTGCGTGAAGCCGCGCGCGGCTTGCGTCAGTGCGGCAAGGCCCAGACCGCCGGCGGCGCCGGCGATGTCCTGCGCGATGCGCGCGGCATCGTCCCATTGTTCCTGCCCGCTGGCGTTGGACAGATCACGGCAGAGGTCTTCCGCCGTCGTCATATAAGACTGCAAAATTTCGATGAGCGTGGTGAGGCCGAGCGATTTTTCCAGCGCGGCGAAAGCCGGCGCATCTATCGCGGCGGCGGATGGTGACGGTGGCGCGATATCCTGCGTCACGTCGGCGCCGCGGCCAAGAAGCTCCTGCAACGCCAGATAAAGTGCGCCCGCATTTGCGGGCCAGCGCAGCATTTCACCCGCCGCTTCCGGCGCGCGCATGCCGCCTGTGACCAATGCCAGAACGGGCGCGCGCACGCCGGGCGCCCCCGCCAGCATGTCGGCATCGACGGCGCTTGCGATGATCGCGTCGAAATTATCGCGGCCCGCGCGTCCGATCGCTTCGGCCAGCGCGCCGGTGATCACCAGTCGATTTCCGAACGGTTCGAGATAATCGACGATGGGCTTGCACAGCGTTTCATCCGCGAGCGCGATCAGGAAGCTGAGGCCGGATGGCGGCGACGCATCGGTGGTCAGCGCGACGGCTTCGAATTTCGCAACTTCCTGCGCGCGCAAGGCCGGAATGGTGAACCAGAACTGCGCGCCCTCGCCCACCGCGCTGGTGAAGCCGATCTGCCCGCCGAGCGCCTCTACGCGGCGTTTGGCGACCGCCAGGCCAAGGCCCGCGCCATCGTTGCGGCGCGCATAGCTGCCGTCGCCCGGCGAGAACGGTTCGAACAGCCGTTCGGCAACATCGGACGTGAAGCCGAGGCCCGTGTCCAACACGCTAAAGCGCAGGATCGGCCTGTCATCGCCCTCCGTGTACGTCTCGACGCGGATTTCGACGCCGCCGCGCTCGGTGAATTTCACCGCATTGTCGGCGAGCTTGAGCAGGATCTGGCGCACGCGGCGCGGATCGGCCGCGACGCGCGGCAAATTGTTGGCCGTGGTGACCGTGATGGTGATCTGCTTTTCCCACGCGCGCGGCTGCAGCAAGCGCGCAACAGTGCGCGCGGCCTGCGCGGCATCGCAATCGTCTTCGCTGAGCGGCACCACGTCGGACTCGTCACGCGACAGGGCGATCACGTCGTCGAGCAGGATTTTCAGGCTGCGGCCGGCTTCGAGCAGGATCTTCACATGACTCTTCTGCCGCTGGTCCAACTCGCTCTGGTCGAGAAGCTGCGCCATGCCAAGCAGCGCGTTCAGCGGCGTGCGGATTTCATGGCTGACATTGGCGATGAAGGCCGATTTGGCGCGCGTGCTTTTCTCCGCCACGGCACGCGCAGTCTCCGCGGTGTCGCGCTCGGCGGCAAGGCTGACGACGAGATCGGCGTTGGTCCGGCGCAGCGCAATGCTTTCGTCGAGCAGCTTGGCGATGCTGTCGCAATAGCCGTAAAGCACGCCGCTGAAGAACAGCACGAGCAGCGCCGCGAGGCCGGTATACACATTGCCTTCGCGCACCAGCAGGAAGATCAGCGGCGTCAGCGAGAAGAAAGCATGCGCGAAATAGGCGGGACGATAGGACGAGCGTGCGATGAATTCCGCCGCCGTCATGCCCATGAAGGCCAGCGCCAGAAATGCCTGCGGCGGAAACTGGCCCGGCACAAACCAGATCACCGCGCCCAGGCCCCAGGCGATGCCCGACGCACCGGAATACCAGACGTAACGCGTTGCCCAATCCATGATGTCGTCACGCGGATCGCGCTGCTCGTAACGCTCGGCGAGCTCGCGCGTGGCGACGGTGGTTGCGATCTGCAGCAGAAGCGGAATGACCGCGATCCACGCCGGTATGTAATGGCGATAAAAAACCGCGGCGAGACACAACGCCGAAAATGGCAGGAAGAGATACAGCCTTCCCATGCGGAAGAGGATATCGATGCGCTCGACGGGCACGGCGCGCGTCTTCGCATCGCCATTCGGCGACATCTCGCGCATGTCCTGCGGCGTGGCGGTCATTGACGGGCTCCCCTTGCGGAGCCTAGGTTTTTCCTCTTTCCAAACGCTTAAGCTCAAGGTTTTCCAATGCCTTCCGGCACGTTCAAACCGTCGCGCGAAGCGGCGCTCCAAGCCCGCGCCTGGCCCTTCGAAGAGGCCCGCAAGGTCGTTGCGCGCGTGGAAAAACGTGCCAAATCGGGACAAAAGACCGATGTCGTGCTGTTCGAGACAGGCTATGGCCCCTCGGGCCTTCCCCATATCGGCACCTTTGGCGAGGTCGCCCGGACGACCTGGGTGCGCCGGGCTTTTGAACTCATGTCCGATATTCCGACCAAGCTGATCGCCATGTCGGACGACATGGACGGGCTGCGGAAGGTTCCCGACAACGTCCCCAACAAGGAGATGATGGCAGCCAATCTGGGCAAGCCGCTGACCGATATTCCCGATCCCTACGGCGCGCATGAAAGCTATGGCCGCAACATGAATGCGCGGCTGTGCGCGTTCCTGGACCGCTTCCATTTCGAATACGATTTCCGCAGCGCCACGGACATGTACAAGTCCGGCGTCTATGACGACGCGCTGATGCATGTGCTCTCGAAATACGATGAAGTGATGAAGGTGATGCTGCCGACGCTGGGCGAAGAGCGCGCGTCGACCTATTCGCCGTTTCTGCCGGTGAGCCCGCGTTCGGGCAAGGTGCTGCTCGCGCGCGTCGTCTCGCACGATGCGGCCAAGGGCACGATCACCTACATCGAGGAAGACGGCAGCGAAGAAACCGTGTCCGTCAAAGGCGGGCACTGCAAGCTGCAGTGGAAGCCGGATTTCGGCATGCGCTGGGCGGCGCTCGGCATCGACTACGAGATGTTCGGCAAGGACCACCAGCCCAATCAGGGTCTCTACGATAAGATCTGCGTTATCGCAGGCGGCGAGCCGCCGGAGCATTTCGTGTTCGAACTGTTCCTCGACGACAAGGGCCAGAAGATCTCCAAGTCCAAGGGCAATGGCCTCACCATCGACGAATGGCTGACCTATGGGCCGGAAGAATCCATCGCGCTCTTCATGTTCCAGAAGCCGCGCACGGCGAAGAAACTCTACTTCGATGTGATTCCCAAGGCAGTGGACGACTATATCGATCTGTTGCGCGCCTATAATTCCAACGAGACGAGCGCGGAACAGAAGCTCGAGAACCCGGTCTTCCATATCCACAACGGCAATCCGCCGGCGGAAACCTACCCGGTCAGCTTCGCGCTGCTGCTCACGCTGGTGAGCGCCTCGAACGCGAACGACCGCGATCTGCTGTGGGGATTCATCAAGGCATATGCGCCGCAAGCCAATCCGACAGACAATCCGGGGCTGGACCGCCTCGTCGGCTACGCGCTGCGCTATTACGAAGACTTCGTGAAGCCGACCAAGCAATATCGCGCGCCGACCGACAAGGAGCGCGCGGCGCTGACCGATCTCGCCGCGGCGCTGGAAAAGCTGGGCGACGAGCGCGATGCGGAAACGGTGCAGAACGCCGTCTATGAGATCGGCAAGAGCCATCAATTCGATCCGCTGCGCGACTGGTTCAAGGGGCTTTACGAAGTGCTTTTCGGGCAGAGCCAGGGACCGCGCTTCGGCTCCTTCGCCGCGCTGTTCGGTTGCCGCGAAACCGCCGGCATGATCCGCCGCGCGCTCGCCGGAGAATTCGTGAGCGGCGCATGAGGTTCGCACTGGGCACGCTGCTCGCGCTTGGTCTTGTGAGCGCCGCACATGCGGCGACGCCGTTCGAGCTTTACGAGCAGGGAAAATATGACGCCGCGGTCGCGGCCGGCATCGCGCAGAACAGTTCCGCGGGCTTTGCCATCGCCGCGCGCGCCGAAATGGCCGCCGAGGTGATGCGCCCGGTGCATTGTCTCGAATGCATCGAGCGGGCGCAGGACGATGCCCGCAAGGCCATTACCGCCGATCCGAAAAATCCCGACGGCCATGTCTTTCTCGCCGTCGCGCTGGGACGCGAAGGCCGTCTTCTCAGCATGTTCACCGTGATGCGCCGCGGTTATGCCGCACAAGCGAAGAAAGAACTCGACGCCGCGCTCGCCGCCGACCCGTCAAACGCGTTCGCCTGGGGCGCGCTGGCCGGATGGAACATCGAGATCGTGCGCAAAGGCGGCGCGCGCCTCGCGCATATGATGTTCGGCGCCTCGCTGGAGGACGGCTTCGCGGCTTTCGACAAGGCTTTCGCGCTCGCGCCCGGCAATGTCGGCCTGCGTTACCAATATGCGCTGACGCTTTCCGCTTATGACGTGAATGCCTATCGCGGAAAGATCGAGGATGCGCTTGCACGGGCGCAGACCGGCAAGGCGAACGGCGTTTACGAAGCCTTCGTGCAGGACCGCGCGCGCGAACTGCGCGAGGCGCTCAGGAAGGGCGACATGGACGCCTATGCCGCGCTGGTGTCGCGCGACCAGGGCGACCCGCAGTAATTACTGCGACGACCAGATGATGCGATGCATGAACGCCAGTTCGGTGATGGCGAAGGCGCGATCATCATATTCCGGATTGAGCGACTTCAACTCGACGCGTTGCGCCGTCAGCCGTCCCACTTGCTTGCACATGACTTCGCCGCCGGTCGTCTTCACGACCACGCGATCGTTGCGGCGCACATTCTGCGCCGGCGAAACGACAATGCGGTCGCCATCGCGATAGATCGGCAGCATGGAATCGCCCGCGATTTCCAGCGAATAGGCATGCTCGTCGTTCAGATCGGGAAACGGGATTTCATCCCAGCCCGCGCCGGCGGGAAATCCGGCATCGTCGAAGAAACCTTTGCTGCCCGCCTGTGCCATGCCAATCAGCGGCACCGGACGCGAGACATAACGCGGCGGCTTTGTGCCACGCACGGCGTAGGAGGTGTATTCCTCAAAGCTCGCGCCCGTCGCCTGCAGCGACTTCGCAACGCTTTCGGTGGACGGCCAGCGCAAACGTCCATCCGGTCCGACGCGCTTGGATTTGTTGAAGGTGGTGGGATCGAGCCCCGCTGCCTTCGCCAGACCCGATGCGGACATGTCGTGATTTTCCGCAAGGAGATCCAGAGCGTTCCAAACCTGTTCGTGCGTGAGGATTTTGTTGCTGTTGCGCGCCATATGAATGAAGTCCAGTGATCCGCTATTTATCCTAGGATGATTTGACCCAGCGCGCAAGAGCGACTATGCGGCGCATCGGATCAGGAATCACCACGCAAATGCTGACAGATTTGGGCGCCGCCGCACTTCGCCTTCTGCCGCCGGAGACGGCGCATCGGGCGACATTGCGCCTGCTGGAAACGATGGCGCCCGTGCTGCGGTCGGCCTCCACGGACGATCCGCGCTTGGCGCTCACCGCGCTCGGCATGAACTTCCCCAATCCCGTCGGGCTCGCCGCCGGTTTCGACAAAGATGCCGACGTGCCCGATGCGATGCTGAAATTCGGCTTCGGTTTCGTGGAGTGCGGCAGCGTCACGCCGCGCCCGCAAGACGGCAATCCGCGCCCGCGCCTTTTTCGCCTTTCCGCCGACCGCGCCGTCATCAACCGCATGGGTTTCAACAATGGCGGGATGGAGGCGATGGCCGCGAAACTCGCGCGCCGCCCGAGGCGTGGCATCGTCGGCATCAATATCGGCGCGAACAAGGATAGCGAAAACCGCACCGCCGATTATGAATTGTGTTTCGCCAAACTTGCGCCCTTCGCCAGCTACATCACCGCCAATGTCTCCTCGCCCAACACGCCGGGCCTGCGCGGCCTTCAGAACAAGGACGAGCTGCGAAAGCTTCTCGAAACGCTGACCAATGCGCGGGCGCGCACCGTCTACCTGCCGATCCTGCTCAAGATCGCACCCGATGTTTCGCCCGAAGCGCTGGACGACATCGCCGACGTGACGCTCGCGTCCGGCATCGAAGGCATCATCGCCACCAACACCACCATCGCGCGGCCACCCTGGCTGAGGAGCAGCAAGGCAAATGAAACCGGCGGGCTTTCCGGCGCGCCGCTGATGACGCCCTCCACCGCGATCCTCAAAGCCTTACGCCAGCGCGCCGGCGCGAAACTGACATTGATCGGTGTTGGCGGCATTTCGTCGGGAGCGGACGCCTATGCAAAAATCCGCGCGGGGGCATCGCTGGTGCAGCTTTACAGCGCGCTTGCCTATCAGGGGCCGGGACTCGTCAGCCGCATCAAGCGCGACCTTCTCGCCTGCCTCGCGCGTGACGGATTCTCCGGCATCGTCGATGCAGTTGGCGCAGACCTGCGCTGATCCGTCTTGGCATCGGTGTGGCGCTCGCATTCCTGACGGTGATGTCGCTGACCGGAATCGTGGACAGTTTCCTGCCGCGCCGTGCCGCGCGCCGCTATGCCGCCATGTATGACATGATGCCGGCCATCCGGAGCGAGGCTGCGCCGCTAGCAAGTTTCGCCGTCGTGCCGCCGGCCGAAGAGGCGCCGGCCGAAGCGCCACCGGTGGCGTTGGAGCCCGAAGTTGCCGAACCCGGAAGCGAAGACCCGGACAGCAGCGGCGACCTGCGCCATGCGGAAAGTGTTAACACGCAGGCTTACAGGCGCTCTTTACCGCCGCCGTCCAAGGTTTTGCGGCCGCAGAAACCATAAACGGAAATACATCTGCGCCGTCACCGAAACCAGCCGTCCGGGGTGTATCATCCTGCGATAGTGCAGGCGTTTTGGGGGCGTTTCATGGGTACGGATGATTTCGGCAAGCTGGTGTTGCGGCTGACATTGGGCGGTCTTCTGCTCTGTCACGGTGTTCACAAGATTCTCACCGGCATCGATCCGATCCGCGACATGATCGGCGCGCATCATTTGCCGGACTATCTCGCCTTTGGCGTCTATGCCGGCGAAGTTCTGGCGCCGGTGCTGATCATCCTGGGATTGTTCTCGCGCGTCGGCGGCGCGCTGGTCGTGCTCAACATGATCGTGGCGATCCTGCTGGTGCATACCGGCATGCTGGTCGGATTGAACGACCAGGGTGGCTACGTTCTGGAAACACAGGCGTTCTACCTGTTCGGTGGACTGGCCGTGGCGCTGCTGGGCGCGGGGCGCATCGCGGTCGGCGGCGAAGGCCCGCTCAACTGATAAGGAAATGCCCGCGCAGATTCGCGACGGGCTTTGCCTCATCCTCCTGCCACATCTCGGCATGGACATTGACGACGCGCTTGCCCTGGCGCGCGATGCGCGCACGCGCGTAACTGTCCACGGCGCGGCCGCTCCTGAGATAATCGACAGTAATATCCACCGGCTTGGGCAATCGCGCGCCGCGAGTCTCGAAGATCACCTGCGCGATGGCCGCGGTTTCCAGCAGCGAGCCGATCACGCCGCCATGCAGCGCGGGCAACACGGGATTGCCGATGAGATGCTGCGCGAACGGCATGGTGAGCAGCAGCGATCCGCCCTCCACCGCCGCAACGATGCCCAGATGGCGGCAATAGGGAATCGCCTCCATCAGCTTCTTGGGATCGGCGGTGCGATAATCGATCATGCGGGCGTCACCGGGATGCCGTGGACGCCGCCGCGGATGATCATGAAGGCGCCGGTGCAGAGCGCGATGGGGTCGTTCGCGTCACCCTGATGCGCGGTGCCGCGCACGAAGGCGACTTCGTGGGTCACACGCACGCATTCGCATTCGGCGATGATGTCCTGATGCGGCTTGGCTGGGCGCATGTAATCGATGCGCAGGTCGAGCGTGGCGATGGGCATGGGCTCGCGCAGCTTCACCATCACCGCGAGGCCGCTGGTATGATCGAGCAAACCCGTGATGACGCCGCCATGCACCACGCCGGTTTCCGGATCGCCGATCAGCTTCTCCGAATAGGGAACCCGCGCCCGCGCCGGCGTTCCAATGTCCATGATCTCGCCGCTGATGCCCGCCAGATAGGGCGTCAGGTTCATGTGCTGCTTGGCGTGTTTCAGCCATTCCGGTGCGTCGGACATGGAACGATCAAATCCCAACGTGGCGGCAAGTCAATCGCAACTACCTTGCCGTTCGGTCAAGTTAAACCGCCTTGTGCTGCTTCGATGCGCGCTTATCATTCACGGCGAAAGATATTTGCGAGCGCGACATGGCTTTGCCGAAATCCTGCATCGTGGGTGCGGGCTGTTCCGGTTTCACCACGGCGAAGGCGCTGAAGGATCGCGGATTACCATTCGACTGTTTCGAGATGTCGAGCGCCATCGGCGGCAACTGGCTTTACAAGAATCCGAACGGCCGTTCATCCTGCTACCAGTCGCTGCATATCGACACGTCGAAAACCCGGATGCAATTCACGGACTTCCCGATCCCGGACAGTTTTCCCGATTATCCGCACCATTCGCAGATCGTGCAGTATTTCAACGACTATATCGATCATTTCGGCCTGCGCGACAGCATCACCATGAACACCGAGGTGAAGCGCGCCGCACGCGATGCCGACGGGAAATGGAAAGTCACGCTCTCCACCGGCGAGACGCGCGACTACGACGCGCTGTTCGTTTGCAACGGCCATCACTGGGATCACCACATCCCGCAATTTCCCGGCAATTTCGACGGCCCCGAAATCCATTCGCATAACTACCTGACGCCGTTCGAACCGCATGATCTGCGCGGCAAGAACGTGCTCGTCGTCGGCATGGGCAATTCGGCGATGGATATCGCGAGCGAACTTTCACAGAAGCCGATCGCCAAGAAGCTGTTCGTGGCCGCGCGGCGCGGGGTTTGGATTTTTCCCAAATACATCAACGGCGCGCCGCCGGACAAAGGCGTGGCGCCGGCGTGGATGCCCGAATGGCTGATGCGCGCGATGGTGAAGCGGCTGATCGTGAAAGCGGTTGGCCATATGAGCAATTACGGCTTGCCGGAACCCGCGCATCATCCGGCGGACGCGCATCCTTCCGTTTCCGGCGAATTCCTCACGCGTGTCGGCTGCGGCGACATCACCGTGGTGAAGAACATAAGGGAGAAGCGCGGCAACAAGGTGCTGTTCGAAGACGGCCGCGAGGAAGAGATCGATGCGATCATCTATGCCACCGGCTACAACGTCTCCTTTCCCTTCCTCGATGATCAGGAGGTGAAGGTGGAGAACAACCACATCTCGCTCTTCAAGCGCATCGTGAAGCCGGGCATCGACAATCTGTTCTTCATGGGGCTCGCCCAGCCTCTGCCCACGCTGGTGAACTTCGCCGAGCAGCAGGCACGCTGGATGGCCGACTATCTGGCGGGCGGCTATGCGCTGCCGACCGTGGCGGAGATGGAGAAGACCATCGCCGAGGATGAAGGCCGCGACATCGGCCATTATTATTCGTCGCGCCGCCACACCATGCAGGTGAACTTCGACCGCTATTGCCGCGAGCTGAAGGCGGAGTGGCAGCGCGGCAAGGCGCGGGCGGCGCGCAAGGCCAGTCCGGCCTTGGCGAAGGCGTCCTAAGCCGCTGCAATCCTTAGGAAGTTGACGGCGCGTCACCGATCTGTAGAGTCCCGGCCCCATAGAAGAGAGCCCGATGGAACAGACCGAAACGGCCCCGCCTCCGTCCCGCCCTGCCGCCAAAGCAACCGGCAAACGCGAACAGACCAAGCAGCAGAACCGCCAGATCATCCTGGATGCGGCGCGCACCGTCTTTGCCGAGCATGGCTATGGCGCCACCACAGTGCGCGACATCATCCGCGCCACGCCGCTCGCCAGCGGCACGTTCTACAATTACTTCCAGTCCAAGGAAGAAGTGTACCAGGCGATGCAGGACGAGACCGCGCTCGTCATTCGCCCCAAGCTGCGCGAAGCACGCGAGAAGGCAACGACGGTGGAGGAGTTCATCTCCGCCACCTTCCAGACCTTCTTCGAGTTCGTGCTGCGCGACGGCGTGGACGTGCGCGCCATGCGCCACAACGCCGACACCATGCGCATGCGCATGGACACGCCCGAAGTCGTGGCGGGCTTCGACGAATTGCGCGAGGACATCGAGAAGGCCATCGCGCGCGGCCTCTTCCCGCCGGTGGATGCGGACTACCTGATGGCGGCCATTGTGGGCGTTGCGTTCGAAATGTCCGAACGAATGGCGCGGCGCGTGGAAGCCGATCCCAAAGCCGCCGCGGATTTCGCAACGGCACTTTTCCTCGGCGGCATTCGCTCGCTGCCGCATACAGGCGACGGCGCAGGCGCATGAAGGCGCTTCTGTGCCGCGCCAATGCGGACGATATCGGCACGGCGAAGATCGAAGATGTGGCGCTGCCCGAACTGGGCGCGAACGATGTGCGCATCCGCGTGCGCGCGGCGGCGGTGAACTTTCCCGATGTGCTGATGATCCAGGGCAAGTATCAGCACAAGCCGGAGCTTCCGTTTGTCGTCGGCGGCGAGCGCGCGGGTGACGTGATCGCCATTGGCTCGGGCGTGACGAAATTCGAACTCGGGGACCGCGTGGTCGGTGGCGCACTGGCGGGTGGGTTTGCGGAAGAAGCGCAAGGACCAGAGGGTTCGTATCGCGCCATTCCCGGTTCAGCGGATTATGCCGTCGCATCGGCTTATACCACCGCTTATCTCACTGCTTATGTGTCACTGGTGCGTCGTGGCGAGATGGCAAAGGGCGAAACGCTGCTGGTGCATGGCGCGGCAGGCGGCGTGGGATTGGCAGCGGTCGATCTCGGCAAGGTGCTGGGCGCGACGGTGATCGCCACCGCCTCATCGGACGAGAAGCGTGCCTTCCTGAAAGACTACGGCGCCGATCATGCGCTGCCCTCCTCCGGTTTCCGCGAGGCGGTGAAGGAACTGACCGGCGGGCGTGGCGCGGATGTGATCTACGATCCGGTCGGCGGCGATGTGTTCGACGAGAGTGTGCGCTGCATTGCCTTCAACGGCCGAATCCTGATCGTAGGCTTCACCTCTGGCCGGATCCCGAGCGTCAGCGTGAACATGCCGCTGATCAAAGGCTTCTCCGTCGTCGGCGTCCGCGCCGGCGAATATGGCCGCAAATTCCCCGAGAAGGGCCGCGAGAACATCGCCGCCATCGACACGCTGTTGGCCGACGGCAAAATCCGCCCGCATATCCACGCGCGGTTCCCGCTCGATAAAGCCGTGGACGCGATGCACATGCTGACGACCCGCAAAGTCATCGGCAAAGTGGTGATTGAGCCGTGAACATCTCAGACGAAGTCCTGCAAAGCGGCTTCGCCGTCGCCCCTCACGTCATCGACGCCAACACGATTGAGAAGCTCATCACTGTTGTCACCAATGCGGATTTTGCACGCTCCTCGCGAGGCGACGCTGTCTACGGTGCGCGGAATATTCTCGCCGTTCCAGAAATAGCCGCGCTTGTGGTCAAGCCAAAAGTCTCCGCGTTAGTCGCCTCAATCATCGGTACTGATGGCCGCGCAGTCCGGGGCATATTCTTCGACAAGACGCCCGGCGCAAACTGGCCGGTGGCTTGGCATCAAGACCTTTCACTCGCAGTTTCGGAAAAATGCGAAGTGAGCGGCTGGGGTAATTGGTCAATGAAGGCAGGCGTCCAGCATGTTCAGCCGCCAGCGGACATTCTTGAGCGAATGGTGACGCTACGAATCCAATTGGATGACAACGGCGCGGACAATGGGGCATTGCGCGTGCTGCCGGGTTCGCATCGTTTGGGCCGGATTAAAGCGGATAGGATCACGGCGCTTAGAGCCGAAATTCTGGAACATTGCTGCGTGGCGCCTGCCGGATCAGCATTGGCAATGAAGCCGCTCATTCTTCATGCCTCATCGGCTGCGAAGAATCCCGCGCATCGCCGCGTGATTCACATTGAATTCGCGCCGGAAGATTTGTTGCCGAGCGAACTCCATTGGGCGTTTGCGCCTTAAGTCACAACAGATGGCGTGTAACGTCCGAAATTCCAGAAGATGGAAGGAGGTCTCCATCTTCTGGAACCCGGAGGCGCGAGTGGAGGCTCGCGTCCTTCAATGCGCTGCGCGGGCGGACTGGATGATCAATCCGATGGCGATGCCGCCGACGCCCAGACACAACGGAACCAAAATTACCTGCAGCAAAGCTTCGCTGGCGCGGACCGGGCCGTAGATCGTGTCGACCCGGCCGTTCAGGAAGCTGAAGAAATCGCGCGGCCTGGTTTCGCCCGGCGGCGTCATGCGGTGGAATATCCACGGGATGCCGAAGAACATGGCGGCATAGACGCAATCGATCACAACCATAAACAGCGCGTTGGCGCTGGAGAAAAACGTCAGCACGAAAACGCCCAGCAGCCCCATCCAGCAGGCGAGCGCGATCTTGTAGACACCCGGATGCATCTGCGCGTAGCACACCGACGACAGCGCGGGCCGCGCCGGCTGCGCCACATGCGCGGGCGGAGCGACATAGAAGAACGTCTCGCGCTCATGGATTTCGCGAGGGATTTCGCGTCGGACATCGCGCGGAACTTCGCGTGGGGTTTCGATTTGCGTTTCAAGCATGGTCAATCACTCCCAGGTTTCTCGCTGAAATGTTCGGGATATTTGTCCGGCACGCCGTCCCACGCCTTGGCGTCGGCGGGCGGCGGCTTCTTGGCGACGATGTTGGGCCAGCGTTTCGCGAATTTCGCGTTCAGCTCCAGCCAGCGTTCAAGGCCGGATTTGGTGTCGGGATGGATCGCCTCGGCGGGGCATTCCGGCTCGCAGACACCGCAATCGATGCAGACATCCGGATCGATGACGAGCATGTTCTCGCCTTCGTAGAAACAATCGACCGGGCAGACCTCCACACAGTCCATGTACTTGCACTTGATGCAGGCATCGGTGACGACGAAGGTCATGACACGCTTAAACAGGTATTCTTCATACCTCTTTTATGCCAAAAAGAGGTATGTGCAATGCTACTTTTTGCCCGATGCGACGATTTGGCGGGTTAGCGGGCGACGGAGAGCAGCCGCTCCATGCGCCGGTAGGTGGCCGGATTGGCGACGAGATCTGCCAGCGAGTATTTGTTCAGCACGGCGAAGAATGCCGCCAGCGCTTCATCCAGCGGCCCGCGCAACCCGCAGGCGGGCGCCACCAGGCAGGTGTTGGTTTCGCGGTCAAAACATTCCACCAGGGTCAGGCTGTCTTCCGTCGTGCGCACGACCGCGGCCAGATTGATGCGCTCGGCGGGCTTGGCGAGCCGAAGACCGCCGCTCCGCCCGCGCACGCTTTCCACGAAACCCTTCTGCACCAGCGTTTGCGCCACCTTCATCAGATGGTTCTTCGAAATGTGGTAGCGGGTCGCCACTTCCTCGATGGTGTGCAGCGTGTCCGGCTCCAGCGCCAGCAGCATCAACAGGCGCAGTGCGAAATCGGTGTGCAGGGTCAGGCGCATGGAAGGGGCCGTTTAAGACGCATCCCATATACCACTTTTCGCGGGCGCGGCGGCAAGCCTCAGACCGCGAGAGCGCCCAACGCCTTCAGGATCGCATCCGTCATCTGCGCGGTGCCCACCTTGGTCATGCCAGGTTGCATGATGTCCGCGGTGCGGAAGCCGTCGGCGAGCACGCGATCCACCGCGCGTTCGACCAGCTGCGCATCCTCGATGCGGCCGAAGGAATAACGCAGGCACATCGCGAAGGAGAGGATGCAGGCGATGGGATTGGCGACGCCCTTGCCCACGATGTCCGGCGCACTTCCGTGGATCGGCTCATAGAGCGCGGCCTGCTTGCCGTTTGCGTGTTTTGCGCCCAGCGATGCCGACGGCAGCATGCCGATGGAACCGGTAAGCTGCGCCGCTTCATCCGACAGCACGTCCCCGAAGAGATTGTCGGTGACGATGACGTCGTATTGCTTGGGATTGCGCACAAGCTGCATGGCGCAATTGTCGGCCAGCACATGGCTGAGTTCGATATGCGGGAATTCTTCCTTGTGAATCTTGGTCACGACCTCGCGCCACAACACGCCGGTGACCATCACGTTGGATTTCTCGGCACTTGCCACGCGCTTGGAGCGCAAACCCGCCAACTCGAACGCCACGCGCGCGATGCGCTCGATCTCATGCGTCGTATAGACCTGCGTATCGACAGCGCGCTTCTCGCCATTGGGCAGCGTGATGGTTTCCTTCGGCTCGCCGAAATAGACGCCACCGGTCAGCTCGCGCACGATGAGGATGTCGAGGCCCGACACGATCTCCGGCTTCAAGGACGACGCATCCTTCAGCGCGTCGAAGCACAGCGCGGGGCGCAGATTTGCGAATAGCTCTAAGTCTTTGCGGAGACGCAAAATGCCGCGCTCCGGTTTCTGGTCGAAAGGCAGCTTGTCCCATTGCGGCCCGCCGACGGCGCCGAACAGCACCGCATCCGCCTTCTTCGCTTTCTCGATGGTGGAATCCGGCGCGGGATTGCCGGTTGTCTCATAAGCGATGCCGCCGATGGGCGCGCTTTCGGTGTGGAACGCGAAATTGCGGTTCTTGGAGAACCAGCCGAGGACGCGCTGCGTCTCGTCGATCACTTCCGGCCCGATGCCGTCACCGGGAGTGAGAAGAATGTTGTGTGTCATTAGAATCCTGTCATGGCCGGGCAGCGAAGCGCGTTCCGGCCACCTTTATTGAATTTACTTTCTCATTCTTGCGAGGCGTTCGCCCATTTCGTTGCCGCGGCCGACAGTGCGGTGCAGTTCATGGGCGAGACCGGCCTTCTCGGTCAGCCCGTCGGTGTCTTTCAGCAATTTCTTGTTGGCTGCATTGCTGCGCCAGCTATTGGCGAGAACTTCTTTCGCGAATTGCGCCACCGCCGCATCCAGTTCCGCATCGGGCACACAGAAATTGGCGAGACCCATCTCCGCGGCTTCGCGGCCGGAATAGTTGCGCGAGGTGAACATCATTTCCATCGCCTTGGCCTTGCCAACGCGGCGCGGCAGGCGCTGGCTCATGCCCCACACCGGCACCAGATCCCATTTGCCATGCGTGTCCGCGAATTTTGCGCTCTCGGCCGCGATGATGATGTCCGCGCCCAGCGCGAGCTCCAGCCCGCCCGTCAGGCAATGGCCCTGCACCACGCAGACCACCGGCATCGGCAGATCGGACATGCGCTCGATGGTGCGCGTCTCGAAATGCGAAACGGTGAGTCCCTCGCCGCCGCCGGAGATATCATCGAGATCGTGGCCGGCGCAGAAGCTGCGGCCCGTGCCGCGCAGGATCACACAACCGACTTTCGCCGCGTTCTGCTCGATCCAGTCCAGATGCGCCGCCAGATCCTTGAACACCGAATGGTTGAGCGCGTTCAGCTTCTGCGGACGGTTCAAGGTCAGCGTGACGAGACCGTCCTTCTCTTCGCGCAGAACCTGTTCGCTCACAGCCAGCTCGCTTGCGCGGCCTGGCGCTTCTCATAGGCGGAGATGTCGCTCTCATGGCGCAGCGTGAGATCGATGTCGTCCCAGCCGTTCATCAGGCATTGCTTGCGAAAGGGATCGATGTCGAATTTCACCGTGCCGCCATCCGGCCCGCGCACTTCCTGTTTATCGAGATCGACGGTGATGACGGCGTTGGCGCCGCGCTCCGCATCGTCCATCAGCTTGTCGATGATGTCCTGCGGCAGCGCGATCGGCAGAATGCCGTTCTTGAAACAGTTGTTGTAGAAGATGTCCGCGAAGCTCGGCGCGAAGACGACACGGAAACCGAAATCCAGGAGCGACCACGCCGCATGTTCGCGACTGGAACCGCAGCCGAAATTCGCGCCCGCCACCAGAATCTTCGCGTGTTGATAGGCCGGCTTGTTGAGCACGAAATCCGGGTTCTCGCTGCCGTCGGCGTTCGTGCGCAACTCATGGAAGAGCGCCTTGCCGAGGCCCGTGCGGGCCGTCGTCTTCAGAAATTGCTTCGGGATGATCATGTCTGTGTCGACATTGATCATGGGCAAAGGTGCCGCTACGGCAGTCAGCGTGGTGAATTTTTCCATGGCAGCGAAAGCCTAGCCGCCGCCGCCCACCCTCTCAAGTCAGGTGCGGCTCTGTGTCGTGAAAAAGCGCCAGATCGACGATCAGGCGGCCCTGCGGGGTGGTGGAGATCACGTCCACGAATTTGCGATCCCACAGAATGCAGTCCGGAGAATAGGCATGGCGGGCATAGATGGTATCCGCCAGCACGTCGTCGCGGCCGCTGAGGAGCACGACAAGCTCCATGTCGAACTCCTCCATCATCTGCGGCGTGACGCCGTAGAGCGGACTGTTTTCGTCTATGCGGTGCATGATTGACCACGACAGGGCGAACAACGACGTGCGGCTGCGGACAAGCTGCAACTCATCGAAGCGCCGCATGGTAATGCCTTCGACGCTGGTTGAACGGCGCGCGAGGGTCACGGTCACGCTCGCATCCAGCACCTGGTTGCCGCGCTGGTTGGCGGCGCGGAACATCAGCGTCGGCACGCCGTCATATTGCATGATGACCGCGACATTGGAGAAGATGAACCGCGCCGAGGGCCGCGACAGGCGCGTAAACATCACCGCCGTCAGCATGCCGATATAGAGAATGCCGACGAACGCCTCTGCTATCACGATGATATCGACATACAGCGTTTTCGGCGCCATCTCGGTGTAGGAAATGGTGGCCATGGTATGGACGCTGAAGATAAACCGGGCCCAGAAGTCACCCGGCGCCGCATGTGACAGCCCGTTGGGGTCGGTCATGTAAAGCGCGGCGAAGATCAGATTGATCGCAATGAAGACACCCAGCAGGCCCAGAATGAACACGGGCCACGAGGCCATCAGCGACTGGTGGTAGACATCGCGGAACTGCGAACCGTCCTGCCCGCGCACCAGCGCGATGCGCCCGCGCGCCCCCTGCCGCGGAATTTGGCTCGGCCTCGGCGATCTCGCCTTCAAATGCGCGTCGATTTTGTTATCTGCGCCCGGATCGTTGATCTGCATACGCGGAAATTCATGCCCCGATTTCGAAGCGCGATCCTAGCACGGCTTTATTCGCGCGTGAGACCCTGCGCACCGAGCGACTTCAGATATCCCGCCCACTTCCTGTTCTGGTCGCGCCCCAGCTCATGCAGCCAGTCCCAGGAATAGAGCCCGGTGTCGTGGCCGTCATCGAAGAGGATGCGCACGGCGTAATTTCCCACCGGCTCCAGCCCCGTGATCTTCACGTTCTTCTTGCCACCCACCGTGACCTTCTGGCTGGCCGCATGGCCCTGCACTTCGGCGCTGGGGCTTTCGATGCGCAGATATTCGGCGGGAAGCTGGAAGCGGTCGCCGTTCTCGAAGGCGACGGTCAGCGTGGTCTTCGCAGGATCAAGGCGGATTTCGCTGGGCCAGATATCGGTGCTCATGACCGTTCGGCTTCGGAAAGCTCGCGCGCTTCGCTTTCCAGCATGATCGGCACGCCACCGCGAATGGGATAGGCCAGCCCAGCCGCCTTGCTGATCAATTCGTTCTTCGCGCGATCATAGATCAGCGACATGCGCGTGACCGGGCATACCAGCATGGAGAGGAGTTTTTGATCCGGTTCCATCAGTTGATCGTCGTGCCGCCGGAGGGCGCCGGCGTGCCCGCCATTTCCAGCAGCGCCACCAGGGTCGCCACGCGGGCGTGCCAGTCACCGGCTTCCAGAATCGCCTGTTTCTCCGCCGGTTCGAACGGGCAGAGCATTGCCAGCGCATTTATCAATGTTTCCGGCGGTGCCGTCATCACCGAACGCCAATCCGCTTTCAAATCGCGCTTGGAAAGATAGTCCTTCAGCGCGTCGATCACACGCTCGCGCGGAAAATCATTCTCGTCATTGGCGACAAGATCGCCCGCGAAGGGCGCATAGTCCGGATCGATGGCGCGGAAGGCCGCCGGTGTGGAAAGCTCGCTCTTCACGCGGAAACGGCACACACCCGTCAGCGTGATCAGATAACGGCCATCTTCCGTCTCGCGATAGGAAGTGACACGGCCTGCGCAGCCGACCGCGGAGAGCTTCGGTGTCAGCGCCTTCTCTTCGGCTTCCGACGGCTGGATCATGCCGATCACGCGCCCACCGGACATCGCCGAATCCACCAGCGCCAGATAGCGCGGCTCGAACACGTTGAGCGGCAACTGTCCGCGCGGCAGCAGCAATACGCCCGTCAGCGGAAACAGCGGCAACGGATTGGGCAGTTCTTCGATGCTGTTATACGCACGCATCTTCGGCCTCGTTTCTTCTTATGAGAACAGGATAGAGGACAGCTTGCGCCGCGCATCGATGGTGCGCTCGTCGGTCGGCCCCATGGCTTCGAACAAAGTAACCAGATGTTTGCGCGCGCCTTCGTCATTCCATTTGCGGTCGCGCTTTACGATATCCAACAGCTGCGCGATGGCGCCGTCGCGGTCGCCCGCGGCATCCAGCGCCAGCGCATAATCGAACCGCGCCTGATGATCGGCGGGATTGGCGTCCACCTTCGCCTTCTGCGCCGACGTATCGGCCACCGGCACGGCGCTCGCCTGCTCTTTCAGTTTCAGCTCGGCATCGACGGCGCGGATCGCTTCGTCATTCGCGCCATCCGCACGCACCATCTGCAAGGTCGCGCGCGCGCGTTCGATGTCGCCGCTCTTCAGATAACAACGCGCCAGACCGGCGACGGCTTTGGGATGTCCCGGCTCGTCCTGCAGCACATGACCATAGGCTTGCGCCGCCGTGGCAACATCGCCGGCGGCGAAGGCTTCATCGGCAGCCGCGAGAACTTCCTCGGCGTGATCGTGACCGGCTGCGCCCGATGTCAGGTTCTTCACGAAGTCGCGGATCTGTGTTTCCGGGATCGCGCCCATGAAGCCATCCACCGGCTGGCCGTTCTTGAACGCATAGACGGTGGGAATCGACTGGATGCGAAGCTGGCGCGCAATCTCCTGGTTCTCGTCGATGTTGACCTTGACGAGCCGCACCGCGCCCTTCGCCTCGTTCACGATCTTCTCGATCATGGGCCCAAGCGTTTTGCAGGGGCCGCACCATGGCGCCCAGAAATCCACGATGACCGGAACCTCGCGTGACGCCGCGATCACGTCGGCGGCGAAGGTCTCCAATCCGCTGTCTTTAATATAGGCGCTCGGCGCGCTGGTGCTTTCCGTCTTGGGCGACGCCGTAACCGGCCTTCCGCCGGGACCAATCAATGCCATGTCTGAAATTCCTTTTGCGGCCCCAAAGATGGGGGTTCGGGCGCCGAAAGAAAAGCGCCGAATTGTTCAGCGTTGCCGGGAACTTAACCCCACTCAGAACGCGGAAAGCCGCCGTTCCAGCGCGGCCTTCACATCCGGCCATTCCGGGGCCAGTACCGAGAAATAGACCGAGGTGCGGAAATAGCCCTGCCCCATCCACATATGCTCGCGCAGGATGCCCTCTTCCTTCGCGCCCAGCTTGGCGAGCGCGGCACGGCTCTTGGCGTTGTTCACATCCGTCTTGAATTCGACGCGGTGGAAATTCGCTTCGAAGGCGTTCTTCATCAGAAGATATTTGCATTCCGGATTGACCGCGCCGCCCTGCGCGCCGGGCACATACCAGGTGAAGCCGACTTCCGTCTTGGCATCGTAAGGCGACATGGCGAGATAAGACGTTGAGCCCACCACCTTCTTGTCCGCATTGCGGCGCACGACATGGGTGATCATCAAGCCCTGCCGGTTCTGCTCCACCATCCACGGCAGGCGGCCCGCGAAACCTTCCTTCGGATCGATAGAGATATAACGCCAGATTTCCGGATCGCTCGCCGCCGCTTTCAGAAGGTCGGCATGGTGGCGTTCTGCCAGCGGCTCCAGCGTGACGAACTTGCCCGTCAGCGTGCCCGGGGTCAGCGGTGTGGCGGCGATCATGCTTGGCGCTCCGGAATTTTCGCGATCAACGGCTCATGTCCGCAGGCGCGCAGGAATTTGGGAAGATCGTTCGCCGCTATCGCCGTGGTGCGGTCGTTGCGCAAGGGATGGAAATTCAGGATCTCGAACGCGAACATGCCCTCATCCAGCACCACGCGAACCCTGTTCGTTTTGTCGTTGATGATGGCAAAGGGCGTGACCGATCCGGGCTGAACGCCCAGCGTCTCCACCAGCAATTCCGCCGAGCCGAAAGAGAAACGCGGCGCGTCCAGCGTCTTCGATAGCGCGTTCATGTCCACCCGCAGATCGTCCCGGCAGACGACCAGCCACAGCCCGTCCTTCTTATCCTTCAAAAACAGGTTCTTGGTGTGGCCGCCCGGCTGGCTCTCATAGAGATGCGCGGCCTCTTCCACCGTGAACACCGGCGCGTGCTCATAGGTCTTGTGTGCGATGCCCAGCGCATCGAACTTCGCGTAAAGCTCTGTGATCGGGTCGGGCTGTTCAAGCATGTTTCCTTTATTAGAGTAGCCGGGTCCGCCGCATCAAACGCGGCTTTCGGAGAACTGCCATGCGCCTTGCGCTCGCCATCGCCCTTGCCGCCGCCCTCGCAGCGCCCGCCTTCGCCAAGCTGCCGGTGAAGACGGTGAAGATTGCCGAGAAGCACAAGCAGTATGAGATCGACGTCGATTATCCGAGGACCGGCAACAAGACCATCGATGCCGCGATGGCAGAATGGGTCAGGGACGAAGTCTCCCGGTTCAGGGACGACGCCGCCGGCAACGGTGGCGACGGTCCTTTCAGCACCTACATGCTGGGCATCGGCTTCGATGTGGCGCGCAACGACGACAAGGTGTTCGCGGTGGTCTTCACCGAATCCACCTATGAAGGCGGCGCGCATCCCAACACCGCTTTTCAGACGATGAATTTCCTGATGCCGGATGGATGGCAGGTCTATCCGCAGGAGATCTTCACACCGGACGCCCTGAAAACGATCAGCCGCCTCGCGACGGCGGACCTGAAGAAGCAGCTCAAGCCCGATGAAGGCTTCGATGCCGACATGATCAAGAACGGCGCGGGACCGGATTGGGACAATTTTGTGGACTTCACGATCCTGCCCGACGCGCTCGACATCCAATACCCGCCCTACGCCGTCGCACCTTATGTGGCCGGCCCGCAGGAAACGAAGATTCCGCTTTCCGCGCTCAAGACCTTCCTGCGTCCCGACTGGCGCGCGCCTCAAGCCTCCTTCGATTGCGCGAAGGCGCGTGCATGGGTGGAGAAGGCGATCTGTTCCGATGTGAATTTGGCGCGCCTCGACCGCACGGTGGCGGATGTCTATGCGGCGCGATTGGGCGCCGCCGATTCCGACGCGGCCCGATTGCCGGTGCACGGCGACCAGCGCGAATTCCTCGCGGCGCGCATCAAGAAATGCGGCGGGCAGACGGGCAAAGCCGCCATCACCTGCCTCACCGCGCAATACAACGCGCGGCTGAAGGTGCTGAACACGCCGCCGCAATGAGAAGGCGCCGCGGCAGCTGGCGCACCGCGCGCAAGCCGATGCGCAACGGCATCGCGAAGTGGCCCCCAAGCCTTGAAATTCTTGGGAAATTTCGTTTACCGGGACGCCATCCGGCACTTGACCTTCCCCAAGGCCTCCGCCATAACCCGCCTCCACTTGGATCGCGGGCGTAGCTCAGGGGTAGAGCATAACCTTGCCAAGGTTAGGGTCGGGCGTTCGATTCGCCTCGCCCGCTCCAAGTTCCTCAATAAAATCAACCGACTATCGGCTGTCCGCAAAAGTTCGGCTGACCTATTTCCGCCTTGGGTAACACCTGGGTAACAGCCGAATGCTGTTTTTAGACAGCCGGCAGACAGCATCTCCAACCACCGTTGGCTAGTCGGATGTCTGTCGCGAGTTCTGCGATCGCTGCGAAGCACGATGGCAATCCGACGGACTACACAGTAATCAGGCCCCAATCCGGGCTAATGAAATTTGCGCCTCGGAACGGAATAGACTGCATTTGCGTGGGGTTGGGGTGAATGAGCAACGGCGATCTCAATTGGCTGGCCAACTTTATTTGGGGCATCGCTGACGACGTCCTGCGGGACCTCTACGTGCGTGGCAAATACCGCGACGTAATCTTGCCGATGACTGTCCTTCGGCGCCTGGATGCGGTGCTGGAGCCGAGCAAGCCTGCAGTTCTGGCGATGAAGGCTTCGCTCGATAAAGCGGGGGTGGTCAGCCACGCCTTTACCACCGCGGGCAGTTCCGCCACGGCCTACCCTCTTGCTAGGCTTACCGGATGCGCCGGCAGCAACATCCCGCTGCAGATTTTCGATATCTTCGATCTTGAGGGATACCGCTTTTCGTTTCCCGAGGAGCGGCTTGACATGACACTCGATCCGGCTCGCATTCATCTTCCAGGTGGATGGCTTTATCCGGTCCCTCGAATATTCCTGATAGCGATCGCACAGCTCGGAAACCGTCAGCGCTTTTCGCTGCGCGTTCTTGTCGGAACTAGGATCAGCGCCTTGATAGACGGCCGCGAGCTTCAGGCGCGCTTCCTTGCGCGCTTGATCGGGCGTCAGCGCACCAAGCTGTCCAATCGTGTATTTGCGAAGCCTGCCATCACGGTTTCGATACATGATGATCCAAGACATCGCGCCCGAAGCGCGAACCCGTAGGCCAAAGCCACTGAGGCCGTCGTCCCAATGCGTCACGTCTCTCTTCGAGGGATCGCGTCCGAGGCTCTCAATGAAACGTCTGGTGAGGTTTGGCATTGTCAGCCTTTGTTACCCCGGCCGCCATTTTGGCCCCGGGGTAACACTGGGGTAACAGCGGAGGGGAATTTGCAGGAACGATCGACCATCTCGGGGAAATGATAGATGTCTGCAAAGTCCTGTTCAACAAGGGAAATTCCATCTGCATCCATCGCAGGGAATTTTGCGGAACAAGACGAATTGATATTGCCAAGGTTAGGGTCGGGCGTTCGATTCGCCTCGCCCGCTCCAGGTTTTTTCCGACATTTGAATGGACCGTCGCCCCGCTCCCAGCTGAGCGTGGCTTCGATTGCATGCGCCGACGAACCCCAGGCAACATTGCCGGTTCCGGGGCGTTGGAGTCCCGGACAATCGGGAGTGTTCTCCATGGCGGCCAGGAAAAAGAAAGCGAAAGCCAAAAAGCGCGCGGCGCATCCCGCTGCCGCGCATCATAAGGCCGCCAACGATACGGGCGAGGCCAGGCTTTCGGCGCGGCCGATCTGGCAGGGGAATTTGCGGCTGTCGCTGGTGTCCTGTCCGGTGGCGCTGTTCGGGGCTGTGTCGCGGTCGAATGACATCTCTTTCCATTTGCTCAATCCCGAAACCAACAATCGCATCCGCATGGTGCCGACCGATCCGGACACCGGGCCGGTGGAGCGCGCGGATCTGGTGAAGGGCTATGAGCTGGAGAAGAACAAATATGTCGTGATCGACAAGGATGAACTCGATGCGGTGAAGCTGGAGACGACGCACACGCTGGAGATCGAAAGCTTCGTCGATGTGAACGACATCGACCGGCTGTTCTGGAACACGCCCTATTACATGGTGCCGAACGACGATTCCGGCGTGGATGCCTTCGTGGTGATCCGCCAGGCGCTGGAGAAGACGGGGCGCATCGCGCTTGGCCGTGTCGTCATGCACACGCGCGAGCGGCTGATGGCGCTGGAGCCGCGCGACAAGGGAATCATCGCCTATACGCTGCGCATGCGGAACGAAGTGGTCGATCCGGCGAAAGCCTTCCATGACATCCCGGCCGCGCGGCCCGATCACAAGATGATCGACATCGCCGAGAAGATCATCGAGCAGAAGGAGGGCGATTTCGAGCCGGACAAGTTCAAGGACCGCTACGAAGCGGCGTTGCGCGATCTCATTCGCAGGAAGCAGAAGGGCGAGAAGCTCGTCACCGCCGAGCCGGTGGAAGAAACCAACGTCATCGACCTGATGGAAGCGTTGAAGAAGAGCCTGAAGAGCAAGGGTAAAGCGGCGCCAAAGCCGGCGAACACGAACGCAAAGAAGCGTAAGGCGCGATAGCCCAATTCCAATTCATCATGGCCGGGCTCGTCCCGGCCATCCATTAACTCGGACCATCGGCTTCTGGAACATGGATGGCCGCCACAAGGGCGGCCATGACGGTCGTGGTTTAACCCGATAGTTTCTTCATCGCCGCTGCGATGGGCTTGGCCGACGCGGCCAATCCTTTCCACGCATCCGGTTTCTTCAGAAGCTTCGCCGATGTGGAGATGGTGAAAGCCTGCGGGTTCAGCTTCGCCGTCAGTTCCTTCCATTCCAGCGGCACGGCGATGGTGGCGCCGTCGCGTGCGCGCGGGCTCCATGGCGCCACGCCGGTGGAGGTCCTGTCGTTGCGCAGATAATCGACGAAGATTTTTCCGCCCCGCGCTTTCTTGGCGATGGTCGTGGTGTAGCGCGCCGGATCGTCGGCCTCGAGTTGCACCGCGACGGCCTTCGCAAACGCTTTCGCTTGCGGCCAGTCCGCACCCTTGATCGCGATGACGACGTGCAGCCCCTTGCCGCCGGTGGTTTTCACGAAAGGTTTGAAGCCAAGTTTCTCCAGCCGCTTCTTCAATTCCTTGGCGCCTTCCACCACCGCGGCAAATTTCACATCGGGCGCGGGATCGAGATCGAAGATCACGCGCTCGGGCGTTTCCGGATCGCCGGGCTTTGAGCCCCAGGGATGGATTTCCGTCACGCCTTGTTGCGCCAGCGCGACCAGCGCTTCGGCGCTATCGACGCCGAGATAAGGTTTCTCCTCGCCTTTCACCCTGATGGCCAGCATCGGCGCGGCGGTGCCTTTCAGCTCATGGCGCTGGAAGAATTGTTCGCCCTTGATGCCGTCCGGCGTGCGCACCACGGAGGACGGGCGGTCCGCCACATGCGGCAGCATCCTGTCCGCGGCGGCGGCCATGTATTTCGCCAGATCGAGCTTGGTGACAGCGGGGCCGAGCTTGGATTTCGGCCACAGCTCCTTGTCGGGATGGCTGATCTTGATGCCGAGAACGGTGTCGTCGCCTTTTGACGCGTTGGCTTTTGCTTTCGGTTTCGCCGCCATCTTTTCCTCCTTCGGTGCATCCGCCGGCACTTCGCGCACCACGCTCTGCGCCGGTTTGTCGAGACGCAATCCCTTGAACGCGGCTTGCCGGAACAAGCCGTCCGACGTCACATTTTCAAACTCGATTTCGCCCACCAGTTTGGGTTCGACCCAGTTCACATCCGGCAATCGCGGCGGCGAATTCGAGAAGGGCGACGTCTTGCGCGCGAGCGGCTTCAACCGCTTCAACAGATCGGCCGCAACCTTGGCATTATAGCCCGTGCCGACGCGGCCCATATAGACGAGCTTGCCGTTCTGATAGGTGCCGACCATCAGTGAGCGGAATTTTCCCGGCGTGCCGCGCCAGGCGCCGATCACCACTTCCTGCCCGCCACGGCATTTGGATTTCGTCCAGCTGTCGCCGCGGCCCGATTGATAAGGCGCGTTCAGATTCTTGGAAATCACGCCTTCCAGATCCATGCGGCAGGCCGCGGCCAGCATCGCATCGCCGGACGATGTGAAATGCGGCACGAAGGTTATGCGTTTGGATTTTCCGATATGCTTGAGCAGTTCTTCCAGAACCTGTTTGCGTGCTTCCAGACCTTCCTTGCGCAGGTCGGTGCCATCCGCGAACAGGCAGTCGAACACGTAATAGATCAGCGCGCCGGTCCTGTGATCGGAGAGCGCGGTCTGCAACAATCCAAAATCGCTGGCGCCTTCCGCGTTCAGCGCGCAGATCTCGCCGTCGATGATGCAATCGGGAAGTTTTGTGCAATCCGCTGCGATCTCGGGGAAGCGCCCCGTCCAGTCCAGCCCCTTGCGCGTGAGGAGCCTGGCTTTCCCTTTCTCCACCCGCGCCTGCATGCGGTAGCCGTCGAACTTGACCTCATGCACCCACCTTGCACCCGAAGGCGGGTGCGCCAGCAATCGCGCAAGCTGCGGCGCGATGAAGCCGGGCATCTTCATGCGCGCTTGCGCTTTACGGGCTTCTTCTTGGTTGTCTTTTTTTTTCCGGCGGGTTTCTTTGTGGGCGCTTTCTTCTTCGCCGTTTTCTTCAGCGCCGCGACATTCTCTTTCACCGAGCGCTTGCTGTTCCACACCTTGGTGGATTTCGCCGCGATCTGGTCCAGCGTGCGGCCCGTCTTCACCGACGTCGTCTCCTTCGCGAGCGCATCGCCCTTCGATCCGCGCGCGGCTTCGTCGTCGATCTCCTTGATGAGCAGCCAGTTGTGGCGAACCTTCGCACCGGGGCGGTGCTTGTCGTCGCGCATGCGGATGAGCGCCCATTTGCCTTTCATCCGTTCGCCCTCCATCACGAATTTCAGATGGCCACCGGCAAGGTCGCGCACGGGCGTGTCGCTTTGCGAGCGCCAGGTGCCGCGATCCCATAGCTGCACGGTGCCGCCGCCATATTGGTCTTCGGGGATCGTGCCTTCGAAAGTGCCGTATTCGATGGGATGGTCTTCCACCTCCACGGCCAGACGCTTCACCGCCGGATCGAGCGATGGCGTCTTGGTCACCGCCCAGCTTTTGTAGACGCCCTCAAGCTCCAGCCGCAGATCGTAATGCAGCCGGGTTGCGGCATGGCGCTGGATGACGAAGCGGTGCTTGTCACCCTTGGCCACGCTGCCGCGCGGTTCCTTCGTCTTTCCGAAGTCGCGCTTGGCGTAATAGGTGGAGAGCTTGGTCATGGCGGAGCAACGAAGCCCCTTCCGGCGAGGTTCCGCAAGACCGCCGCTTTCCGGGCTTTTTGTCCGTTTCGGACAATCGTGATCACACGCCTTGTGTAAGATTGTGGGCGTTTCGGAACCGCAAGGCCGCTTGGGCGTTCGCCCCTTGAGCAGGGGACACCGCGTGCGCCGGGTAAAGCTTTTGAATTCATTAATCTTTTGGACCTCGCCGGACCTCCACAAAAAGGTCCGTTCATGAGCGAACAACACATCCCCGCCTGGGCCTTCAAAGACCCGCAGGCGGCATTGAACGCGCCTTCGGAGTTCGTCGAATTTCTCCCCATCGCCGTCTATGCCTGCGATGCGGATGGTCGTGTGCGCTGGTTCAACCAGCGCGCCGCGCAGCTGTGGGGCCGCGAGCCCGCCATCGGTGACGATGCCGAACTCTTCTGCGGCTCGTTCAAGCTCTACGACCTGCAAGGCACCATCGTGCGGCGCGAGGAAACGCCAATGGCCTATGTCCTGCGCACGGGCGAGCCGGTGCATGGCCGCGAAGCCGTCGTCGAACGTCCGGATGGCAACCGCGTTTTCGCGATGGTGCATATCGATCCGATCAAGGATGCCGACGGCAAGCTCGTCGGCGCGATCAACTGCTTTCACGACATCACCGAGCTTCACAAGGCGCGCGAACAGATCAGCGAAGGCGGCGCGATCATCCGCCAGATCTTCGACGCATTGCCGATCGCGATCTACACGACCGACGCGAAGGGACTCCTTACCTTTTACAATCGCGCCGCCGCCGAACTCGCCGGCCGCAAGCCGGAAATCGGCAAGGATGAGTGGTGTGTGACATGGAAGCTGCACACCCCGGATGGGCAGCCGCTCGCGCATGAAAACTGCCCGATGGCGACGGCGTTGCGCGAAGAACGCCCCGTGCGCGGCGTCGAAGCCATCGTTGAGCGCCCCGATGGCACGCGAATCCCGATGCTGCCCTTTCCCACGCCGGTTCATGACCGCGCCGGAAAGCTGGCGGGCGCGGTGAACATGCTGGTGGACATCAGCGAGCAGAAAGAAGCCGAGTCCAAGCAGAAGATGCTGCTCTCCGAACTCAATCATCGCGTGAAGAACAACATGCAGATGCTGCATGCACTGCTTCGCAGCGCGCAACGCGAAACGGCGGATGCGGAGGCGCAACGCGCTCTGAGTCAGGCAACGCAGCGCGTCGGCGCGATGGCGGCGGCGCAGCAGGCGCTTTACGATGCGGCCACTCCCGTTTCCTTCGGAATCGAAGAGTTCATGGATGCGCTCTGCCGCAGCGCGCAAGATCTCTATGCGAACGAAGCGGTTATCACGCGCGAGGCGGCGCATGGCACGCTTCCCAACGATGCGGCGATGCCGATCGCCTTGATACTCAACGAACTGATCGCCAACTCCGTGAAGCACGCCCGGATGGGCGTGGCTCCCGTGCAAATCGGAGTCGCGCTTTTCCAGGAGGGCGGCAATTGGCGGCTCTGCGTGACCGACGACGGACCGGGGTTCGGCGCGGGCAAGGCCATCCGCCGCGGGTCCGGCCTGGGGCTGGTGTCCGGCCTTGCATCGCAACTCTGCGGATCGTTCCGCGTCGGGCGCGAAAGCGGCGCTCGGTGCATCGTGGAATTTCCCGTCCCGCTCATCCGGCAATAGCGTGAATGGAGCATGTTTTGATCGTGGCCGCCGACCCGGCAGGTAATCTGGACCCCCTCTCCTCTGACGCGCCGGAAAGTACAGCCTTGGCCGCACAGCCGCGCATCCTCGTGGTCGAGGACGAATATCTCGTCGCCATGATGGTCGAGAACGATCTGGACGAAGCCGGCTTCAACATCGTCGGCATCGCCAATTCCGCCGACCGGGCGGTGGCTATGGCGCTGACCGAAGAGCCCGACTTCATTATCATGGACATCCGCCTGATCGGCGAGCGCGACGGCATCGAGGCCGCGCTGGAGATCTTCGCAAAGACCGCAATCCGCTGCCTCTTCGCCACTGCCCATGGTGATGTGCAATCCAAGACGCGCGCAGCGGCGGCCTCCCCCCTCGGCTGGCTGCAGAAGCCCTATGGCCGCGCCGCTCTCGTCGCCGCGGCGCGCCAGGCGGTGGAACAATTGAAAGCGCCGCGCGCCTAGCAGGCTTCTCGTCTGTACGGTAGCGCACCCGGTCACACCATCGTTCATCTAGATGAACAAACGTTTTCACAATCGGTGTAACGACCGCTTTAACAGTTCATCCAACTTCAGATGACTCTCCAAAGCTTCGGCGCATGATCGCATCGGGCTTGGAAGGTTGCGAAACGTGTATCGGGGGTTCGTTGCAGCGGCGATGATCGCCGCAAGTTCGACGCAAGGGATGCCGCACCAATCGGCAGTTGCGCAGAACATCGACGTGCGGACGGAAACGCGTATTGCAAATCCTTCCAGCGAAGCAATCAATATGGTTATCGCGAAGATCGCGGGGCGCGCTGCTTTTCGGCCGCCCGCGCAGGCGCCGCTTTCGAAGCAGGAGATCTTCAGCATCCTTCTCCTGATGTCGCAACGGCCGCAGGGCGCACAGGTGCGATCTTGAAAAACGCGGGGGCATTTTTCGAACGTGAAGGGGGCTGGGCCATGAAAATCCCATACGCAATGAGTCTGTCCGCGCTGATGCTGTTTTGCTCGGCGCAATTGGCATGTGCCGACGACGCCGCGCCGCCGGCAGCTGCGAAAGCGGAAACCGGCACGCCGCATTGGTACGATGCCGTCACCGGCACCAAGTTCACCTCGGTGGAAGGTTCGACAGCACAGCTTTCGCTGGGCGAAGACGGGCTGGCGCTGGAAGTGGCGACGCCGAGCGGCAGCACCGCCGACAAGGTGTTCGTCTATACGACCGACAACCTTGGCAATGTGTTCGACACCGCCGACAAGACAGCGCCGGTCGGCGTGTTCCGCCAGTCGCCGCGCGGCATCGAAGCCGAATATGCCGACGGCCATTCCGAAATCCTTTCCGCCAATAGCGGCGGCGGTCTCACCATCGCGATCACCGCGCCGGACGCGCGGCTGATGTGCATGAAATGGTATCCGGACGGCCATGTGTTCGCGGAAAGCGAGCGCAAGGAAGCCCTCGCCGCCTATGCCAGCAAGCTGGGCCTTGTGTCGGATCAGAAGACGACGGCGAGCGCGACAAGCTGCCCGGATGCTCCGGCGGCGACGGCTTCGGTCGAACCGAAGGCGCAGAAGCCGGAAAAGCCCGTGAAGCTTGCGGCCGCGCATGCGCCGAAGATGCTGGCCGCGCCGAAGGCCATTCTGGTGCGCGCCTCCATGGTTCACACGATCGATCCGGTGCCGCCGGAAATCGCGCAAGGCGCGCTGGCCGGCGCGCCGGTGGCAACGGCGGCCGCGGATACGGGCGCGCATATGATCCCGGCCGCGGTGCATGAGAATGCACCATCCAATCATGGCGCATCGAACTGCCTCAGCATCGATTCCGACGGGCAGAACTGGGGCTTCCGCAATGCGTGCGACAACAGCGTGCAGTTCGCCTACTGCCTGCAGAACGGCAAGGACAACGCGACGGCCTGCGGTTCGGGCACGGCGATTGGCGGCGTGGCGCGCAACGGCTTCTTCGCACTGATCTCCAGCGGCGCCGTCATCGACGACAACCATCAATTCCGCTGGGTCGCCTGTTCGGGCGACGCCGGAACGGTGACGCCGCATCTGGACCGCAGCGCGCCGCCGGCCGGCCGCTGCGTGCGTTCGCAGAATTCTTGAAGACAGCAACGGCGCGGGGCGCGCCAGAAAAAGGAGAAGGGTATGCGCAAGACCACGAAGATCATCTCGGCCGCACTCGCCACCGTCGCGATGACGACGCAGGCATTCGCGGGCGGCGTGTGCAGCCGCGCCGAGGAAACGGCGGGCGTGAAAGCGGAAATCCTGCAGCAGCAGCTGATGGTCGCGGCCTATAGCTGCCATCTCGAAGGTTCGTACAACGCCTTCGTGATCAACTACCGGCCGGACCTGATCGCCTCGGATGAAGCGGCGCAATCGCTGTTCAAACGGGTGAGCGCGACCAAAGGCTCGGACGACTACCAGTCCTTCAAGACGCGGATGGCGAACGATTTCTCGATGGACTACCAGAACCAGGACGGATTCTGCGACAACGCGCAGGACATGTTCCAGACCGCCGCCGAACATCGCGGCGAATCCCTGTCATCCCTGATGGCGGCGCTGAGCTTCGACGGCGCGACGCCGTTCGACCAATGCACCACGCGCGAAGCCGCGGTCAGGCCGCCGGCGGATGACGAGATGGTCGAAGGCGGATCCTCCGGCGCGGTGCACGCCCGCCGCTAGACCGCGTGCAGGCGCACCGGCATGCGGTCGTAGCCCTTCACGAAG
>JANWJQ010000107.1 GCA_025451875.1 Rhizomicrobium sp. | reverse complement strand
GTCGTCACGCGCGATGAGGAAGAAGCCTTCAGCCGCGTCTTCCGCGTGCCGGCGTCGGAGCAGGCCAACGTCAAGCGCATCTTCGATATGGCGCGGCGCGACACCGCCGGTTACGACGCCTATGCCGCGCAGATCGCGCGCATGTTCCGCACCAGTCCGGGCGTGCTCGAAGATGTCATGGACGGGTTGTTCGAGATCGCGAAAGCCGACGGCGTCTTTCATCCCGGAGAAGCGCGGTTGATGGAGCACATTGCGGAGATCTTCGGCTTTTCGCCGAACGTCTATCGCCGCATCCGTGCCACACATTTCGTGGATTCGGCCGATCCGTATGTGATTCTCGGCATCAGTTACGAGGCGAGCGAGGACGAGATCAAGCACACCTATCGCATGTTGGTGAAAGAGAACCACCCCGACAGCCTCATCGGCCGCGGCGTGCCGCCCGAATTCGTGAAGCTCGCAACGGACAAGCTTGCCGCGATCAACACGGCCTACGAGACGATCCGCACGGAACGCGATATAAGATAGGCGCGATCGGGGGGCGCGTATGTCCGAACTCAATCTCGAACCGTGGCACGATTTCTACGTGATGCTGGGCGGCGGGGCCGCCGCGCTGGTGGGCGCGACGTTCGTCGTCGCCACGCTGGCCGGCAATATCGAGAAGCGCGCGATCGGCATCAAGGGCTTCATCACCCCGGCCACGGTGCATCTGGGCAGCGTGCTCATCGTTTCGGGCTTGTTGATGGTGCCGACATTGACGCCGCTGTTTCTGGCGTTGCTGCTCGGCATCGGCGGACTGGCCGGTCTCGTGTATGGAATCGTCATCTATTTCCGCGTCACGTCGCTCAGAGTCGATTTCATTGACCGCTGCTGGTACGGAATTTTTCCGCTCCTGCTCTATGGAATGCTCGGCGCCGCCGCCGCGCTGATATTCGTGAAGGATATCGGCTATGGATTGGAACTGATTGCAGTGGCTTTGATGGCTCTTCTCATTACCGGCATGCGCAACGCATGGGACATGGCGACCTTCATGATTCTGGGCGGCCCCAGCGCGCCGGACGATCAGAGCAAATCGTGAGGCCGCCGGAAGAATCCGACAATCGTCAAAAAGAAGATGCCGCGCGGCGCGGCATGCTGCTGATGATCGGCGTCGGGATTGTCGTCGTGGTGCTGGGCGGCTGGCTGGTCTTCGCCTTGCAGGGTTATCTCGCACATGAGCGCTGCCTGTCGGAAGGCCATCGCTATTGCGACGGGCCGCCCATCGACATCCCGCGCCAATAGCGCGCTAGAGCGACCGCCTGCGTGCCGTGATCAGCGTGCGAACGCGTGCGACGGCCATCTCGTGATCGTAAGGCTTGGGCAGGAACTCTTCTTTTGCGCACACCGCGCCCGCAAGCTCCGCTTTCTGCTCGTCGCCGGATGTGAGCAGAACCGGAAGTTGCGGGCGGTTCGCCTTGATCCATTGCGCCAGTTCGATCCCGTCCTTGCCGCCGGGCATGTTCACATCGCTGAACACCAGATCGATGATGGACTGGCTGGCTTCGATGATGGCGATGGCTTCGGCAACGGTGCCCGCTTCCAGAACCTTGAAGCCGCAATCCTGCAGATAGTCAGACAGCACCATGCGGATCAGCACCTCATCGTCCACGACGAGAATCGTGGGCGTCCGTTCGGTGGGGTCCGGAAAGGTGATATCGTCGATACTGGTCATCATCTGCCCCGAGAGCCGGGATGCTCTGCATGGGCAACGCCGCGCGGTGTGCACAGTTCCGCACACCAGACGACCGGAAGTGGAATTTCCCGAAATATATTCAAATGGTTAGGTGGATACATCGTAGCGGTATGGTGGCGAAGGCCACTCCGCGATGCCGGTGCCTGTCACGCAGGCTTCGCAATACTGCAATATTTGAAGAGTCGCTTTTGCAGGGAAACCCCATGAAAACGACGGTCGCTCTGATCCTTACGCTCCTGCTTCTGGGGACGGCCGGCGCGGATGCCGCCTGGAAGCTGCCGGTGAAGGTTCGCTTCGAAACCGGCGAGGATTTCTCGCCCTGGACCACCACGGATGTCGCCTTCGCGATGGGCAGTGAGCTCAACCGGACTTCGACCGGCGGCGGCAAATTCAACGTGGAGGATGGCCGCTTCGCCGTCGTCCCGATGAGCAGTGGCAAATTCAACGTGGTGCGCTTGTCGGGCTATGCGCCTTGCGGTGACAGCTTCACGTCCGCCTGTCTGCTCAACGGCCGCGCCGATGGATTCGATGGCAGCGGCCGGCATTGGCAGTTCTGCGCCAGTACGGTGTGCCAGTAATCTATTCAAAACAATGGCTTATTGAATAATCATCAAAATATGATGATCCGCCTTGACTTGGTCCAAGCTCATCATCAAATATTGATGGCATGATGATGGGCTCAAGGGAGGGCCAGCAATGAGCAAATTTGGAGTGGGCGTCGGCGATGATTTTCCCGTCGATGATGGACGTGGGAACGAGCCGGGCCGCGATCAAGCGCAGCCGCAGGACGACCGCGCGGAATATGAAGAGTGGAAGCGCCGCCGCGACGCGCATCGCGCGCAGCGCGAAGAGTGGCATCGCCAGCGCGAGGAATGGCGCGAACGCAAACGCGCCTTCAAGGAACGCGTGCGCGCTGCCGCCCGCGAAAGCTTCGGCCCGCGCGATGGCGATTATGAGTATGAGCGCCACTCTGGATGGAGGTCCGGCCGTTCACCCCGGGGCGGCTTTCCATTTCTGGTGTGGCCCGCGATCGGACTTCTGATCCCGATCCTGATCATCGCGGTTTTGGTGTCGGTGATCGCGGCGGTGTTCAAATCGCCATTCCTCTTTCTGGGATTGATCGCGCTGGGCTTTCTGTTCTTCGGCTATCGCCATCACCACCATCACGATTATTTCCGCGGCCATTATCGCGATTATGATTTCGATCTGAAGCCGGCCGGCGGCCCGCGTCCGCCGCAGCCGACCGTGGTGGTCACGCCGCCGCCGTCAGCACCGAGTGGAAAGTGAGTATTTTATGAGAGGTCCTGGTCACCGCCGCTATTACAAACAGGCGGCAGCAGAAGCGATGCGCGCGGCAGCGCAGGCGATGGAGTCGGGCGCGGACGAAGTGTCGGGCCGCACCACCACCCGCGTGCAGCTGGAAATGCCACCGCAGGCGATGGACCGCCTGACGCGGCTGAAGGAAAAAACCGAAGCGGCGTCCTATGCCGAAGTCATCCGCAATGCGCTTCGTCTCTACGAAGCGTTGGTGGATGAGCATGAGAAAGGCGCCGAGTTCTCTCTGAAACGCGCCGACGGGGAAACCGTAGCCTATAAGATCTTCGTGTGATGGACAGGCCGCAACAAAACAGCGGCCTTCTGGAGGCCGCGCACAATTTCATATTCCGCAAGGGCCGCCGCGCTTGGCCGCTGACGGTCATCGCAAAGCGGCAGATCGCGCCGCGCATGCTGCGTGTGGAGTTCTCGGGGCCCGATCTCGACGAGCTGATCTGGACACCCGGACAGGATGTCGTTCTGGAGATTCCGAATGGCGACGGCGTTTCGCGCCGCCACTACACCATCCGCTTGCACGATTCCGCGGCAAAGACGATGGCGATCGATTTCGTGCTGCATGGCGAAGGTGTCAGCGGACCGTGGCTGGCGGCGCTCAAGCCCGGCGATTTCGTCACCGCCGTCGGCCCGCGCGGGCACACTTATCTGCGCCCGGCCGACTGGCATCTTTTCACCGGCGACGAAACCTGCATCCCCGGCATCTTCGCGATGCTGGGAAGTCTGCCGCACAATGCGCAGGGCTTCGCCTTCATCGAAGTGGACAGCGACGCCGACATTGTCCCGCTCCAGACTCACGCCAAAATTACATGGCTGTTCCGCAATGGCGCCAAGGCCGGTCCGAACAGCCTTTTCTACGACGCGGTTGAAAAGTTCGATTTTCCGTCTGGTGCCGGTTTCGCTTATATTATCGGCGAGACAAACAATGTGCGGAAGCTTCGCCATCGCTTGCTCGATCGCGGTTTTCCGCGCGACCGTATCGCCGCCGAAGGTTACTGGCGTCCGGGCCGCGTGGGCGGGCACGATCACGTTTGAACCAAGAGGGCAGGGCTTTGCGCATCGTCGAATGTCCATCCCCCAATCACGATGAGCGCGGCGCGCCCATCGACATGCTGGTGCTGCATTACACCGGCATGAAGACGGGCGAAGAGGCGCTGGCGCGTCTTACCGATCCCGCCGCGAAAGTCTCCGCCCATTACACCATCGATCGCGACGGCCGCATCTATCGTCATGTCGCCGAAGAGCGCCGTGCCTGGCATGCGGGCGTGTCGTATTGGGCGGGCGAGCGCAATGTGAATGCGCGCTCCATCGGCATCGAGATCGTCAATCCCGGCCATGAATACGGCTATGTGCCGTTCACCGATCCGCAGATCGCATCGCTGATCGACCTGTCGCGCGGCATCTTCGCGCGCCATCCCATTCCGCCTGCGCGCGTGGTGGCGCACAGCGATGTCGCGCCCGCGCGCAAGGAAGATCCGGGCGAACTCTTTCCGTGGAAATGCCTCGCCGAATACGGCATCGGCTTGTGGCCGGCTGGCGGCTTTTACACGCTCGCCGAACCGTTCGAAAAAGCGCTGGCCCGTTTCGGCTATGGCGTTTCGCCGGAGGTGGATGTGCCGGTGGAGAAAGTCGTCACCGCCTTCCAGCGCCATTTCCGCACCGCCAAACTCGACGGCATGTGGGACGAAGAATGCGGCCGCATCCTCGCGGATCTTCTGGAACAGCGCGAAGCTGCCATGCACGCGACGGCGTAGCGCCGCGGCGGCGCCCCTTCTAGTCTCACGGCCGTGAAGGGGGTGTTTTGATGAAAACCATCGGCATGATCGGCGGGATGAGCTGGGAAAGCTCATCGGTCTATTATCAGATCATCAACCGCGAAGTGCAGAAGCGGCTGGGCGGCGTTCATTCCGCAAAGTCGCTGATGTATTCCGTCGATTTCGGTGAAATGGAGAAATTGCAGAGCACCGGCCTGTGGCGCGAAGCCGGGCAGGAGCTGGCGGATGTCTGCTCCATGCTTGCGCGCGGCGGCGCGGATTTTGTCATGCTTTGCTGCAACACCATGCATCTGGTGTTCGACGAGATGGAAAAATCGGGCGTGAGGCTGCTGCATATCGCCGATCCGCTGGGCGATGCGATCAGGCGAGACGGCTTTGGCACCGTCGGCCTTATCGGCACACGCTATACGATGGAAGACGGACGCGTGCTCTCAGACCGGCTCGCGAAGAAATTCGGCATCGAGGTTCTGACGCCGGACGCGGAGGACCGCGCGACGCTTCATCGCATTATCTACGAAGAACTCGCGCGCGGAAATTTCCGCGACGAATCCCGTGATGTCTGCGCCTCTATCATGGGGAAGCTCGTGCGCCGGGGCGCGCAAGGCGTCATCCTCGGCTGCACCGAATTTCCGATCCTGTTGAAGGCCGAGCACGCGAGCGTCCCGCTCTACGATACTGCCACGCTGCACGCGCTGTCGGCTGTCGATCTCGCCCTATCTTAAAACCAAGTCCTGAAACGCGTTCAGGCGTGGTGGCGATGTTCGTGTGTACCGTGGCTGCTGCGCCCGCGGTCTTCATCACTGCGCTCGTTCTGCGGATGCGTCGCGCGGAGGCCCTGCAGGCCATAGCGTTCCACATTGCGCTGCCAGCTCAGGAATTCCTCGACGGTTAGCGCGTAGCGCTGGCAGGCGTCGTCGAGCGAAAGAATGCCGCCGCGCACGGCGGCCACGACTTCCGCCTTGCGGCGCGGCACCCAGCGTTTCGTATCCGGCGCCGGCAGATCCGCAAGCGAAAGCCATCTTCCGTTCGGGCCCATGACGGTTGCTTCGATGCTATTGAAATTTTGTTCCATGCGTCACCTCGCTGTTACGAAACGGAAAAGCGCGGGTAGCACAATGCGTTCCGTGGCTGCGCACAGCACATCGCGAATGCGTTAAGCAGGTGCAAACGCGTTTGTTCGAACGCAGTTTGAATTGCGATCAACTGTTTCGTTTTGTGCCAGCGCTGATTACGAAATTACGCGATAAGTGAAACGATGTTGTGCGCGCGGGACGAGCACTCTCGGACGAGATCAATGTTTCTGCGCTTAACGGTGTTCTGACGATGCATGAAAAGTTCCATCGCCACGAGATCGCCCCAAATCTGAATCCGAATGAGCGCTGCTTTAACCCGCTGTGACAAATCTGGGTTATCGCGCATTTCACCCTTCGGACAGCCCGGTTTGCCCGGCGCGGGGCGTTGCTTTATTCTGCACTCGCGTCAGATGGCCGGATGGCCGCGGGGCTTCGCAAGAAGCGTCGAGGAAAGTCCGGGCTCCACGGAAACACGGTGACGGATAACATCCGCCGGGGGTAACCCCAGGGAAAGCGCCACAGAAATGAAACCGCCTACCGGCCTAAAGCCGCGGCAAGGTTGAAAAGGTGCGGTAAGAGCGCACCGCGTCTCTGGCAACAGAGGTGGCATGGCAAGCCCCACCGGGAGCAAGACCAAATAGGGACGGCACGTAATCCGTTTCCGGATAGCCGTCCGGGTAGGTCGCGTGAGGTGTGGGGCAACTCACATCCCAGAGGAATGGCCATCCATCGCGGCAACGCGAGGACAGAACCCGGCTTACAGGCCATCTGACGTTTTTATCTAGCTCTTCGCTTTCGCTGCGTGTTTGCGCTTGCCCGCGAAGTGCTTGTTCTTGTTTTTGGCGAAAGGAGGCTTGCCGCCATGTGCGGGCTTGCGCGGTGGGGCGCTTCCACCTGTATCCGGCGCGGTGTCGATGCTGGGGCCATCGGGTGCAGGGAAAATGCGCACGCCGCCTTTCTTGCGCTCGGCGACATGGGCCGCGAAGGCTTCGGCGGCATCGGGTGACACTTCAAAGCGCGTCTCGCGTTCGTAAACGCGGATCGCACCGATATCCTTCTTGGTGATATCGCCCTGGCGGCAGATTTCCGGCAGCAGCCATTTGGGATCGGCGTTGCGCTCGCGCCCCACGGTGATCTTGAACCACACGCCGTTTTCCATGTCGCCGGGGCGACGGGGCATGTCGGCGCGATCACCGCGATCACTTTGCGTGCGTTTCTCCGGCATGAATTTCTGCTCACGCCGCTCGGTGCGGTTGCGCGGTTCGCGCGGGCCTTGCGTGTCGCGTCCACCGCGCTGATCACCGCGCTGCTCGAAGACTTCGCCGATTTCTTCCGGCGCGGGCAAGGTCGCGCGATACATCTTCACGAAGGCCGCCGCGATGTCGCGCGGATTGTGCGCGGCGAGAAGGCTGTTCGCCATCGACAGTTCTTCGTCGCTGCTGGGTTCGGTGAGGATCGGGTTCTGCAGCAGCCGGTCCTGATCCAGCTTGCGGATATCATCGGCGGAGGGTGGTTCGGTCCAGGTGAACTGCACGCGCGCGCGCGACAGCATTTCTTCCGCGCGGCGGCGGCGCGAATTGGGCACCAGCAGGATGCTCACGCCTTTGCGGCCCGCACGTCCGGTTCGGCCGCTGCGGTGCTGCAGAACCTCCGCGTCGTTCGGTAGATCGGCATGGATGACGAGGCCCAAATTCGGAAGATCGAGGCCGCGCGCCGCGACGTCCGTCGCCACGCATACACGCGCGCGTCCATCGCGCAGCGCTTGCAGCGCGTGATTGCGCTCGCTCTGGCTGAGTTCGCCGGAGAGCGCCACAGCCGCGAAGCCGCGCTCCAGCAGGATCGCTTCCAGATGGCGCACCGCGTTTCGCGTGGCGCAGAACACCAGCGCATTGGGCGGGTCCATGAAGCGCAAGAGGTTGACGATGGCGCTTTCCGCTTTGTTATGGGCAACGCGGATGGCGCGATATTCGATATCGGCGTGACCTTCGCTCGCGCCGACCGTTTTGATACGCAACGCATCGCGCTGATAATGCTGCGCCAGATTGACGATGGTCTTGGGCAAGGTCGCCGAGAACAGCAAGGTGCGGCGCTCGGGCGGCGTCGTCTCCAGGATGAATTGCAGATCTTCGCGGAAGCCCATGTCGAGCATCTCGTCCGCTTCATCCAGCACGACGACCTTGAGCGCAGAAACTTTCAACGCCCGCCGCTCCAGATGATCGCGCAGGCGTCCCGGCGTGCCGACAACGATGTGCACGCCGCTCTGAAGCTCGCGCCGCTCGCGGCTGGGGTCCATGCCGCCGACACACGCCACAACGCGCGCACCCGCATATTGATAAAGCCAGTTCAGCTCGCGCTGCACCTGCAATGCCAGCTCGCGCGTCGGCGCGATGATGAGGGCGAGCGGTTCGCTCGCCGATCCAAACGTGCCGGCGCCTTCGAGCAGCGTTTCGGCCATGGCGATGCCATAGGCCACGGTCTTGCCGGAGCCGGTCTGCGCGGACACCAGAAGATCGCGATCCTCCGCATCGGCCCCCATCACAGCGGCCTGCACCGGCGTGGCTTCTTTATAATCGCGCTCTGCGAGGGCGCGGGCGATGGCGGCTGGTGTCTTACGGAACGGCAAAATAGGACCTTTAGAGAAGAGGCGCCTCATGGCGCGGCCTCTCTTTATCTCCATTGGCCGGAAAAGACAGGGAAAATGCGAACCGGCTGCAACGAAGGCCGGTTAACCGCCGTTTGCCGCATTTAGCGCCCGCAATCCGGTATGCAGTTCCAGCGCAAACATCGCCGCGAACAGCTGATAGGCGGCGTCGAAATACGCCGGCATGAGGCGAACGCCGTTCGTGCTGCCGTCGTCGATCCGTAGCAACCCCCGATCCTGCGCGCCGCGCAACACCTGCTTCACATGCGCGCGCGAAACGCCGAAGCGACGCGCCAGCTCGGAGATCGGCATCTGCACTACGCGCTCGCCGCTGGGTGGTCCGTCTTCGCCGGTCGCCGCGAACAGGCTGAGGAAGATCAGCATTCCCGCATTGGCGTCGGCGAATATGTTGAGCTGCGGAACATGATCCATCAGACGGCGGCCAGCCCGGTAATGTTCAACGATGAATTTGATATACGCCTGGATGAATTCATCGCGCTCGCGCGCGGCGCGCGCGATGTCGGCGGTTTCCGGCATCATGTCGGCCAGCGCATCGAAATAGGTGATCCAGCGGGTCAGAAACGTGTCGAGCAATTTTTGTGTCGGCATCAGCAACCGGATGCGCCGGTCTTTCACCGCCGGCGCGTCCACGACGTGACCGGACATCTGCATCACCGCAAGCATCGCCGCCGTGCGTCCAGGACTGCACATATTGTGTTGTGTGCAGAAGGCTTTCAGGCGGCTGGACGTCAGCCCGCTCGTGGGATCGTTCGGGTCGCGCGTGTAATGCAGATAAAGAACCGCATGCGCCACCTGCATGCGCCCGCGGTCGTTGGTGATCAGATTGAGAAAGCGGTTGCCGACGAACTGATCGATGAAGCTGCGCGCGATAGCTATCGCATGGCCCGGAAAATCGGGACGTGTCCGGAATGCGGCCATCGTCTCGGCGGAAAACGGATTTTCTCCCGCATGCGTGTTGATGGCTAACGACCCAGCCGCTGACATGACGCCCCGTTCAACTTCTCCCGCCGGCCCCGGACGGGAAGATACAGTCAAATTTCTACAGGATAAGGGGCAATCTGACCAATTATTTGCAGTTGTTGTTCCGCCGCTAACCACGCCATTTGCAAAGGATTTTTCGGGTGGGGCCATGTCATGTTTTTGGGAATTCGCAAGGCGCGCGCCAGGCTGTGCCTCGCCGGCCTATTCCTGACGGCAGGTGTGGCGCTGGGTTTCTCCAGTCCCGCCATCGCAGCCTCAACCACCTGCACGGATTCCACGACCGGCACGGCCAACGGCGCCACGGCAGCCGGCTCCAACGCCACCGCGTGCGGCCAGAGCGCCACGGCGAGTGGCACGTCCAGCACCGCCCTCGGCTATTTGAGCACAGCAAGCGGCTTCAATAGCGTTGCCGTCGGCGAGTTGAGTTCGGCGAGCGGTCTCGACAGTGCGGCAGTCGGGCCCAGCAGCACGGCAAGTGGAAATTTTTCTTCCGCCATGGGCGTTCTCAGTTCTGCAAGCGGCGCCGGCAGTTCGGCGTTTGGCGATTCCAGCACGGCAAGCGGCGTCTCCAGTTCGGCCTATGGCGCACTGAGCACGGCAAGCGGTGATTACAGCGTCGCGAGCGGTTCATATGCGGGCGCCGCTGGCGCAAATTCCGTCGCCATCGGCGGCGGCGACGGCACATCCACTTTCGGCGCCAAGGCTTATGGCAGCGGCGATACCGCCGTTGGTACAAACAGCATCGCCGGCGTGAGCGGCAGCCCGTTGGGGCAGGTCCAAGACACCGCCATCGGCTACGGCGCGGAAGCCACTGGCGGCTACGCGACAGCCTTTGGCGCGTTCAGCATCGCGCACGGATACGGCAACGCGGCGTTCGGCTGGGGTGCCGCGACGAGCGGCACAAGCTCTTCGGCCTTCGGCACCACGAGCCAGGCCGGCACGAACAGTTCAGCCTTCGGCGCATCCAGCAAGGCGAACGGCAGCAACAGCGCCGCGTTCGGTGCTCTGGCCAATGCGAGCGGGCTCGATAGCACCGCGCTCGGCTACAACAGCGTTGCCAGCCAGTTCCTTTCGACATCGACAGGTTATGCCAGCACCGCAAGCGGAACACAGAGCGCCGCCTACGGTCCGCAGGCGCAGGCAACAAACACGTCCGCACTCGCGCTTGGCTTCAACAGCGTGGCCTCCGGTTCTCAAAGCGTCGCAGAAGGCGCAGCCGCGTCGGCGCAAGGGGACAATACCGTTGCCATCGGCGGCGGCAGCGGCACGGGCGCGACGGCGGGCGCACTTGCTTACAGCAAGGCCGGTATCGCTATCGGGCAGGGAAGCGTCGCGGGCGCAAGCGGCGGATCGCAATGGTACGACACCGCCATAGGCTACAACGCGAAAGCCACAGGCGATTCCGCCACGGCGCTGGGCTCTACAGCTTTGGCCGCCGGTGACACCAGCATCGCAGCCGGTTACGGCGCGAAGACCGGCGACGTCGGTGCTGCCGCTTTTGGCATGTTCGCCAACGCATCGGGCAACACCAGTACCGCCATCGGTCCCAATTCGGCGGCAACCGATGGCGGTGCGGCCCTGGGCAGCGGCTCCAATGCATCGGGTTCTCTTTCGACAGCGGCGGGCTCTCTTTCGGCGGCAAGCGGCACCTATTCGTTCGCGGGCGGCACATTCAGCAAGGCAGAGGGTTATGAATCGGTCGCCATCGGCGGCGGCGACGGCGGCGCGGATCTCGGTGCAACGGCCAAAGGCATGGACGATGTCGCCATCGGCACGAACAGCACGGCCGGCACGGGCGTCATGCCAAACATGGCCAACACCGCACTGGGTTACAGCGCCAGCGCGACCGGCGGCGACAGCACCGCCATCGGCGAACTCGCCGAGGCCAGCAGCCAATATGCGTCCGCCATGGGCTACAGCGCACAGGCTACCAACACCTATGGGTCCGCTTTCGGCTATCGCTCCACCGCGAGCGGATTGAAGAGCACGGCCACCGGTTACAACACCAGCGCAAGTGCCGAAGGCGCGTCCGCATATGGCGGCGGAAGCACGGCGAGCAACAGCTTCGCTTCGGCTTACGGCTACAACAGCCAGGCCGGCGGCTCTGGAGCAGCGTCCGTCGGTTACGGCGCGAATGCGGTGGGCGACAACAGCGCGGCGGTCGGCGCATCCGCCCTGGCCGACGCAGACAATGCGTCGGCGTTCGGCACCTCCGCCGCCGCGCTGGGCCAATCCAGTGCTGCTTTCGGCGATTCCGCCGCTGCCAATCAGGACCATTCCTCCGCGTTCGGCGCGTATTCCATCGCCGACACATACGCCACTGCGGTCGGAACGGGCGCGGTCGCGACTGGCACGGAAAGCTTTGCCGGCGGCGCTAACACCAACGCCAACTCGACCAGTTCCATCGCGATCGGCGGCGATGCGATAAACGGGGCCGGTGGTGGCGCTTATGTCGATGCATCTTCGGATTATGGCATCGCTATCGGCGATCATGCCCAAGTCAAAGCCGGCAGCGAATACGGCACGGCGCTCGGTTACGGAGCCACCGTCAACGGTTTCCGTGGTGTTGCGATCGGTCCGAACAGCAGTGTGACAGCGCAGAATGGCATTGCCATCGGCTATGCCTCCGTTGCGAACGTCGCCAATACCGTGTCCTTCGGCTCGGCCGGCAATGAGCGCAAGCTCGTGAATGTCGCGGAAGGCACCCTCGCGTCGGGCAGCACAGAGGCGGTGAATGGCAGTCAGCTCTATGCGACCAACCAGAATGTCGCCACCAACGCGACGGGCATCAGCAATCTCAATCTCGATGTCGCGAACCTGACGAGCAGCGTGAACACGTTGAACACCAACTACACCGATCTGCAGAACCAGGTCGCAAGTTTGGGCAGTGGCACCGGCGGTGGCACGTCCGGTGGCGGTGGTGGAAGCACCAGCGGCAGCGGCTCTCATTCCGTTGCGCTTGGCGATGGTTCCCGGGCGACGAAGCCCGGCTCCATCGGCATCGGCAACAACGCATCTTCCACCGGCACCAACGCCATCGCCATCGGCACCAATTCCAGTGCAACGGGCTCCGTCGCCGTCGGCAACAGCGCGAGCGCGGCGGGCGGGGGATCGGCCTATGGCGATTTCTCCGTCGCCACCGGATCGAACAGCGCCGCGGTCGGCGCCAGTGCCAGTGCGACGGCGGCGAACAGTTCCGCCTTCGGCACCGGCGCGAAAGCAACGGCCACGAACAGCGTGGCGCTCGGATCGAATTCCGTAGCCAATGAAGCGAACACCATATCGGTGGGTTCGGCGGGCAATGAACGGCGCATCACCAACGTCGCCGCCGGCACCAGCGCCACCGATGCGGTGAACTTGAGTCAGTTGCAGACGGGACTCGCCGATACGCTGACATCGGCGAACAGCTATACGGATCAGAAATTCACCGCCGTCTCGAACAAGCTCAATGGCCTCGACACGCGCATCAATCGCGTCGGCGCGATGAGCGCGGCGATGTCCCAGATGGCCGCGGCCGCTTCCAATATCGGCCGGGACAATCGCATTGCGGTGGGTGTGGGTCTGTTCGGCGGCTCGTCCGGCGTCGCCATCGGTTATCAGCGGAACATCTCGGACAATGTGAATTTCACCATCGGCGGCGCGGTCAGCCAGAGCGAGGCGACAGCGGGCGCGGGTCTTGGCATCGGTTGGTAGGGAGAGGGCAATGACAATGACGGCGGACGAAGGCATGACGATGGCGGGCAGATGGAAGCAGTTGCTGTTCTGGGGCGTGTTCTCAATCGCAGCAGCAGGGGCTTTCGGCTCCGGCATTTACGCTTATCTGCATAAAGACGCGTTCCCGTCGCGCGACGATACGGCTGGCGCGCCTTCCGCCGCCGCGCCCACGCAGGTGGGCCGCATGGCGTTGAAGGCGCAGTTCGTGGGTCCGCTGAAGGATACGGTGGTGCAGCGCTGGGAAGATCCCGCGACGGGCAACACCTGCTACATCTATCTGCCGGTTGTGGTGCAGCACTCGCCGCCGACGCCGACGGGTTTCGTGCAATATGGCGCGAACGGCATCGGCAGCATCAGCTGCCTGCACTGATCAGCGTGCGAGATAACGGTCGATCACCGCGTCCGCGGCTTCGATGACAACGCGGGCAGGGCCGCCTTCGCCGAACAATTGCCCCGACGCATAGACGCCTTCCAGAAGCAGCATCAGCGCATCGCCGAGCTTGGCCGGTTCGCGCGCGCCCATGGCAGCCGCGGCGCCGCCGAGTTTCGCGCGGAAGCGTGTCTTGATATCGGAAGAGATTTTGCGCGCGGGATGCCCCTTGTCGGGATATTCCACCGCGGCATTGGTGGTGCCGCAGCCGCGATAATCCGGCTTTGTCGCTTTCGCCAGAAGATCGACCAGCCAATTGTGGAAACAGCCGCGCGGGTCGGAGGGATCGGCGGCCATCGCCGCATCGAAGCGCGCCAATCCTTCTTCGTCCATCAGGCGCAGATAGTCCGCGGCCAGTTCGTTCTTGGATGCGAAGCTGCGATAAAGGCTGGGCTTGGTGACGCCGGCATGGGTCACAATCTCGTCAACGCCGACAGCGCGGATGCCCTGGCGGTAGAAAAGATCGCGGGCGCTTTCGCGGATGCGGTCGGCCGCGCGCTTGGGGACCCCCACCTTTCGGGTGTTTCGGGCACGCATGGGAGCTTTGCTTTTTGTCACACCAAGGCCGATCTCAACACCGCCATCGCCAACCAGAAATTCTCGGCGGCGACGGCCCATCGCTACAACATTCTCGGCAAGCAGAACGCGGTCGCGCCGCAGCTTGTGGACCAGATGAACGGCGATTTCGCCGCCAAGACGGCCGCCGTCGCCTCCGCGAAAGCCAATGTCGATCGTCTCAACGATCTGACCAACTTCAAGCGCATCGTCGCGCCGTTTGACGGCATCGTGACCAGCCGCGGCACCGACGTGGGCCAGCTTGTGAATATCGGCACGCAGGGCGCGACGCCGCTGTTCACGGTGGCGGACGACAGCAAGGTGCGCATCTATGTGAATGTGCCGCAGAACTATTCCGCGCAGGTCCATCCCGGCATGCAGGCGACCTTCACGGTGCCGGACTATCCTGGCCAGACCTTCAAGGCCACGCTGATGGCGAACGCGCAATCGGTGAACATGCAGTCCGGCACGGTGCTGATGCAGTTGCAGGCGGACAATCCCGATCACAAACTGAAGGCCGGGGCGTATGCGCAGGTGAGCTTCGATCTGCCCGCCGCGGCGAACACGATTCAGCTTCCCGCCAGCGCGCTGATCTTCAACCAGAACGGTACGTCGGTGGCCACTGTCGGACCGAACAACCGCGTCGTGGTGAGGCCCGTCGCCATCATGCAGGACATGGGGACCGCGGTGCAGGTCACCGGCGCCCTCACACACCACGACCATGTCATCGACAACCCGCCGGATTCGCTGCGCGCAGGCGACGAAGTGCGCGTGACCAAGGCAGCGCCCGCCGCGTCTTGAGGAACGCTTCGTACGGGCCAGCCGTTTGAACGGCATGGCCGCGAAGAAGAAAAAGAAACGCAAGGCAAAGAAATGGTCCGGCCGCGTTACCCGCGACAGTAACGCGCTGGACCTTCGTCATGGCGTTTTCACGCTCAATGATCCGAAGGAGATCGCGGCGTCGCTCAAGCGCTCGGCGGAGCAAAGCCACCGTCGCAAAGCCGACCCCTACCGCTCGGCGCTTTCCATGCTCACCTTTTATATCAACCGTGCGGGCAAGAACCTGCCGGCTTCGCGCAAGACGACGCTGAACGACGCCAAGGGCGAGTTGAAGAAGCTCTTCCACAAAACAGGTCGAAGAAGAAAAAGAAGGCGCGCAACGGCGCCTGACGGCTGCCGCCCATGCGGCAACTTTTATCGCGAAGCGACCGGAACATATCGTACTACGATACATTTATCTCCAGAACGCCATGACAACCTGGTGAAAATTTGGGGGTGCGCTTGTCAGACTCCATTGCAATTCCGGATCGGCCATCGCTTAACGGCGCGCGCCTGATCGCCATCGCCGCGGCTGTCGGTTTTGTAATCTGCCTCGTCGACTATTTCACGCCGCACGGCACCATCGCCCATCAATGGGGCACGTTGCTCGTTCTGGTTTCAACCGCGTTGATGACATGGGCCTCCTGCTGGATCGCCTTCGGCAGCATGCCGCGCTGGCTCCTCATCTTGTTCGAGGTGCTCATCCTCCTCGGTATCCTGGGCACTGCTGTTTGCGCCTATTTTCTCGAAGCCCCCGCATTGCTTGTTTTCATGGCGATCGCTCTCGTCGGATGGATTTGGCATCTCGCGAGCGATTCCCCGCGCATTTCCGCAAGCTGAAAGATGCCGCTCATGTTGAAAACCACTTTATTTGGCCTCGCCGCCGTCATCGCGCTCGGCGCAGCTGGTGCTTCCGCCCAGAACCAGAACTGGGATACCTATAACGGCGACCTGATGGCGCAGAAATACTCGTCCGCCACCCAGATCACGCCGCAGAACGTGAAGAACCTGAAGATCGCCTGGCAGATCCATACCGGCGACCATTCCAACAAGCAGTTCGGCGTTCCCGCCGAAACCTATTCCGAAGCCACGCCGATCTTCGTCAACAATACCGTTTATATCGGCACGCCCTTCTACCGCATCTTCGCGCTCCAGCC
>JANWJQ010000106.1 GCA_025451875.1 Rhizomicrobium sp. | reverse complement strand
GGCGGAGACGGACAAATGCCAATGGCGTGAGGTGAACCAGGCTTTTCAAGCACTTCGTGACTGTCTTCGAAGCGTGTCCATCCGCCTGTCCCCCAAGCAAAGGCTTGCGTAGGGACCCGATCAGTCTGCGTTTGCATCGTGATTGACGGCACACCGGTTGTCGACCTTTGGGGCGGCAGCCGAGCCGATGGTAGGCCTTGGCAGCGCGACACTATCTGCGTCGTGTTCTCCTGTACCAAGGGCGCCTCAGCGTTGTGTGCCCACATGGCTGTCGATCGCGGTTTGCTCGATCTCGACGCTCCCGTAAGGCGCTATTGGCCGGAATTTGCCCAAAACGGCAAAGAAGACGCTCTTGTGTCGATGATGCTGGATCATTCTGTCGGACTGCCGGGAATCCGTGCACAGCTAAAGGACGGAGCTGCATGCGATTATGAATATATGGTCGAGCAGCTCCAGGCTGAGGCTCCATTTTGGAAACCGGGAACGCGCCATGGGTATCATGGCCTGACATCGGCGTGGACTGTTGGTGAGATGGTGCACAGAAGCACTGGTAAAAGATTGGGCGAATTCTTCGCGGAGGAGATTGCAAAGCCCCTTGGCATCGATTTCTGGATCGGCTTGCCCGAGGAAATCGAACCGCGCTTGTCCAAGATCATTCCCGGAACACGCGATCCAAGGTCCAGGATTTCCATCGCAATGGAGACCGACCCGATGGGACCTGCCGCACGATTTGTGCTCAATACCGGAAACTTTAACGCCAATGATCGCAGAGTCCGCGCGGCCGAGATCGGGTCTGCAGCCGGTGTTTCCAACGCCCGAGGGCTCGCCGAACTGTACAATCCGCTCGCTAATCAAGGACAGGCGAAGGGCGTATCGCTCGTCGGAACTGAGAGTCTGCGCCGCATGAGTAGTGTCTCTGTCGCCTCGCATGAGGACGCCACGCTGATGGTCCCCACGCGCTTCTCGCTGGGCTTCATGAAGTCGGTAGATAATCGCGCCCTGTCGAACAGCACGAATTGCTCCATGATACTTTCTGAGGACGCCTTTGGCCATGTAGGGGCGGGCGGCTCAATCGGATTTGCGTCACCCGATGCAAAGATGAGCTTCGGTTACGCCATGAACAGGCAGGGAGAGGGTGTCCTTATGAACGACCGGGGACAAAGTCTCATAGATGCGGCTTATCGTTCCCTCCAATAAGCATTCTGCGCTAGCCTACATCGTGGCGAGGCTACTAAAGATAGAGCGGAGCGGGAAGAATCTCGATCGCGCAGAATAGGCGAAGGTTCTCAATAGCTTCGCGAATGTCATTTGCCCGTATCCATCCACCTGTCCCTTGACGGGTTCGGCGTGCGGCGCAGCTGTTTGGCATTCTTCCACGACGCTTTGTGCGATGCGATGTGTTGTTCTGCACAAAGTTTGAAAGTCGTCGCGTTCTCACGCTGACGCTTCGCGCGATCGGAATCGCGCGCGGAAAGTGGATCGACGTTCCGGGCCAAACGCAGAAAAACCGCTGGCTTTCGGGGCAGCTTCGGTTTGAGCGCGATTCGAGCGTGGGAGAGATAGATGTTCCACAGCACGATCACAAGGTAATTATTTTTTGAAATAGGAAAACATTGTAGCGAAGCGGTGATTGGCCTCACTATCGAAAAACGCTTCGATAATCGAAGAAATCACTCCATAATCGATGCTCAAATCATCCCCCTCCGAGCCCGCCTCGGGAGTCACCAATGAGCGCGCCGAAGACATTTCTGTTCACCAGCGAGTCGGTTTCCGAAGGCCATCCCGACAAGGTGTGCGACCGCATTTCGGATGAGATCGTGGACCTGTTTCTTGCGGCCGATCCGGAGGCGCGCGTGGCCTGCGAAACCCTGGCGACCACCAACCGCGTGGTTCTGGCCGGCGAGGTGCGTGGACATTCGCTGCTCAACCGCAATGCGCTGATCGAGCGCGCGCGAAACGCGATCAAGGACATTGGCTATGTCCAGGACGGCTTTCACTGGCGCACCGCGCAGATCGATTGCCTGTTGCACAGCCAGTCCGCCGATATCGCGCAAGGCGTGGATGCGGCCGGCAACAAGGATGAAGGCGCGGGCGATCAGGGCATCATGTTCGGCTATGCCTGCAACGAAACGCTGGAGCTGATGCCGGCGCCCATCCACTATGCCCATGCGATCCTGCGCTCGCTGTCGGAGGCGCGGCATGGCTGGGCGGAGCCGCTGCTGGGACCGGATGCGAAGAGCCAGGTGACGCTGGAATATCGGGACGGCAAACCCGTGCGTGCCACATCCATCGTCGTCTCCACGCAGCACAGCGAAGAGCTGGAGCAGGACGACGTGCGCGACATCGTCCGCCCGCATGTCATGCGCGCGCTGCCGGAAAGCTGGATGTGCGACGACGCGGACTTCTACGTGAATCCCACAGGCCGTTTCGTGATCGGCGGACCCGATGGCGACTGCGGGCTGACGGGCCGCAAAATCATCGTCGATACCTATGGCGGCGCTGCCCCGCATGGCGGCGGCGCATTCAGCGGCAAGGATCCGACGAAAGTGGATCGTTCGGCAGCTTATGCCGCGCGCTATCTGGCGAAGAATGTTGTCGCGTCGGGGCTGGCCGAACGCTGCACTATCCAGTTGTCCTATGCGATCGGGGTGTCCAAGCCGCTGTCCGTCTATGTGAACACGGACGGCACCGGAGCCGTGGACGAGACGCGTCTTGCGAGGACGCTGCAAGAATTGATGGATCTCAGCCCGCGCGGCATTCGCGAGCATCTGAGCCTGAACAAGCCGATCTACGCGCGCACCGCTGCCTATGGCCATTTCGGGCGCGCGCCGGATGCCGACGGCGGGTTCTCCTGGGAGCGCCGCGATCTGGCGATGCAACTGCGTGGCGCATTTGCGTGACGAGACAGGTTTTTCGATGAGCACGCCCGAGCCACACGGCATCCTTACGCTGTCCTGTCCGGACAAAAGGGGCATCGTGGCGGCGGTGTCGCGTTATCTTTTCGAACAGGACTGCAACATCCTCGACAGCTCGCAATTCGGCGATCGCGCGAATGAACGCTTCTTCCTGCGCACGTCGTTTGCACTGCCGGAAGGGCGAACCGTGGCGCAGGTCGAGGCGGGCTTCGCGGACATCGCGCGCGAATTCGCGATGGATGTGCAATTCCACGACGCCGCACGCAAGACGCGCACGGTCATCATGGTCTCAAAATTCGGGCACTGCCTGGTCGACCTGCTGTATCGGGTACGCATCGGCGCACTGCCGATCGAGGTGCCGCTGATCGTTTCCAACCATCGTGACTTCGCCGACGTGGCCGCGGCGAACGGTATTCCTTTTCGCTACCTGCCGATGACGGCGGACAACAAAGCGGAACAGGAAGCGGCGCTGCAAGAACTGCTCGCCGCCAAGGCCATCGATCTCATCATCCTGGCGCGCTACATGCAGGTTCTATCCGGCGAATTCAGCAATCACTGGCGCGGGCGGATCGTCAACATCCATCACTCTTTCCTGCCAAGCTTCAAAGGCGCGCGTCCCTATCAGCAGGCCCATGCGCGCGGCGTGAAGCTGATTGGCGCAACGGCGCACTATGTGACTGAGGACCTGGATGAAGGCCCGATCATCGAGCAGGAAGTGGACCGTGTTACCCACGCGATGTCGGCGGAGGACATGGCGGCGGCGGGACGCGACACGGAGAGCCGCGTGCTCGCGCGCGCCGTGAAGTGGCACGCCGAGCATCGCGTCGTGCTGGACGGAAAGCGGACAATCGTTTTCGCCTAGCAAACCTGCGGCGGCGCGTTCAGCGCCCGGCGTTGATGACGCCTTTGAAGCTGCCGAAGGAGTCCGAACCCTCGAATGTGTCGCCCACTTTGTATTCCTTGACCGGGAAGCAGGTGGGTGTCGCGCCGGGTTTCGGCGACGGATCGGTGACGGTGAAGCAGCTTCCACCCGCGCCGTCGGCCCACGTGCCTTTCAGCTTCGATCCGTCGCCCAGCGTAATGGAATAGCTGTGATCCGGCTCGACATAGACTTTCACCACGTTGCCGTTGGAATAAGTGGAGACGATGGTGTTGCCATAAGCCCCGTCCCAGGTGCCCGCGAAAGCGGATGACGCAAAACCGGCGCAAGCAAGCGCGCCAACGCAGAACGCTGTCGTGAACTTCATTGCATCCCCCCTTGAGTGTCGTTCAGTCTGTGATTGGCTGCCCGAGCAGATCTTCGGAGCGGTCGATCTTGATCAGAACCGCCCAGCCATTCTTGTCCTTGTCGCCGTTCTTTTCGGCGTCGATCAGGCGTTCCCACACCTTGTCGTAGACCGGACCGGATTTGTGGATCGCCGCGGTGCCATAAAGGCGGGCGAGGCCACCGATGGGCAGAACGTCCTTCGCGCCCAGATCGAAAAAGAACACCGTGGTTTTGGTGCCGTCCTTCATCAGCGCCGTGGTGGTGCCGCGGCCGCGTTCCCAGATGGATATGTGGTTGTCGTCATAGACCTGCGTCGAGCCGCGCGGCGTGATCTGCGCGAAGCCGTTGTCCAGCACGGTGCCGATCAGGCAGGTGTGGTGCGGAAACGCGCCGTCGATGAGCGGATGAATTTTCTTTGGAATGGTTCCCATGGCGATGCGGTCCTAGCGATAAGTGTTGTTGGAGGTGTGGTCGCCGCCCAGCCACCTCTTCAGTTCTTCATGGGCCTTGCCGCGGCGCGTCGCGTTGATCTTGTCGGCGCCGGGCGCGTCCAGCGTGAATTCGAGGATCATGCCGTTGGGATCGTTGATATAGACGGAGCGGCAATAGCCGTGCTCCAAAACATAGGTGTCCGGTTCCTTGTAACCTGCCTTCGCGATGCGCTCCTCGATGCCCTTCTGGGTTTCGGCATCGACGTTGAGCGCGATGTGATGAAAGGGCGAGGCCGGCATCTTCGGGCCGAACAGTTCCTGGTCTTCTGGTTTGAGGAACTGGAAGAAGGCGAGAGCGCCGCCATCGCCGAGACCGAAGAAGCAATGGCAATAGGTACGCAGCGCACCGAAGAGTTCGTCGGACTCGCTCCAGGTGGCCACCAGCGGCAAGCCGATCACCTCTTCATAGAATTTGCGCGTGGCTTCCATGTCCCTGGTGACATAGGCGGTGTGGTGAAGGCGGCTGGGAAGTTTCGTCGTTGCCATTATTCCGATCCCTTCTAGCATCGCCGGTTCGCCGGCGGTCAGTGTTTCCAGAATTTCTTCGATGCGATGCGCGCACCTTCCGCCAGCGCGGCGAGCTTGGCGAAGACCACGTCGGGATCGACCCCGCCCTGGCCGACATGGATTGAAAAGCCGCAATCGACCCCCGCCATCACGTTCTCGCGGCCGACGAGATTGGCGTAACGCTCGATGCGCTGTGCCACCAGTTCGGGATGCTCGATATAGTTCGATTGGCATTCGATCACGCCGGGCACCAGAATCTTGCCTTCCGGCGGCTTCATGGTCTCGAACATCTGCCATTCATGCGCGTGGCGTGGATTGGCGGCTTCGAACAGGATCGCGGTCGGCTTGGCCATCGACAGCACGTCGATGATGTCGGCGAACGGCACGTCGCAATGATGCGGGCCGGGATAGTTGCCCCAGCACATGTGCATACGAAGCTGTTCGGCCGGAATGTTGCGCACCGCATGGTTCAACGCTTCGATATGAAGCTGCATCTTCTTGCGGAATTCCTTGAGATCGAGATCGGCATATTGAACATGCCGGCCCATCGCGAGATCCGGGCAGTCGAGCTGCAAGGTCATGCCGGAATTGGCGATGGTCTCGTATTCGTAACGCATCGCTTCGGCGATGGCGTAGAGATATTCCTCATGGCTCTTGTAGTAGTCATTGCGAAAGAACAGCGAGATCACGCCCGGCGACGCCGCGCCGGAGAAGAGGCCGGAGACTTTCGCGTCCTTTGCCGAAGCGTTGAGATTCTCGACATCCACTTTCGGCGAGATGTGGTCGCGCACTTCGATGGGGCCGTTACAGGCCGGCGTGCGACGCACCTTGCGGCCCGGATTGGCGAACACGCGCTCGGCAGTCTTTGGAAACGCAACGAGATCCTGGAACACGAAGCTGTTGCCGGTGCCGCCGAAACCCGAGAGCCGGTCCTTCACGTAGGTCGCGTAGCTGGGCTTGGACATTTCGCCGTCATTGATGATGTCCACGCCAGCCTGAGTCTGTTTGCGCACCATTTCATCAGTCGCGGTTCGCACGCGCGTGTCCAGTGCGTCCCTGTCCACCGGCACACCTTCTTCCTTGGCGAACATGATCTGAATGAGATCGTCCGGCCGCGGAAGGCTGCCGGTGTGCGTGGTCAGGAAGCGATCGGTGCTGCGTTGCATGTTTTCGTATATCGAAAAAACTTTCGGTGGGACTGTACTGCCGCCATCTGCGAATTGCAAAAGCCTGCGTTATTTCCCGCGTGGCTTGATCCCATCATAGGTGATCGCTTCGGCCGCGGCATGAGACATGATGAAACCGATGGGTCGTTCCGTCTCTTCCTGCAGATGCGCAAGGAGCCCTGCGGTGCGCGCGAGAATGGAAACGCTCTTCATCGCCGTCACCGGAAATCCGACTTCCAGAAGGATCGCGGGGATCGCGCCGTTCACGTTGATCGGAAGCGTCTTGCCCAGTGCTTCAGGAAGAACCTCGGCTACCGTGCGCAGCATTTTGATGTAGGGCCCGTTAAGGCCGCGCTCCTTCGCGAGCTGGAGCAGAACGTTGGCGCGCGGATCGCCGCCGGAATGTTGAGGATGGCCGAAACCGGGGATCGCTGCCTTGCGGGCTTTGCGCGCTCTGATCTCTTCGATCGCGATTTCGCGGGCGTTTTTGCCTTCGGACGCATTGACCAGATCGTTCAGGAAAATGCCGGCGGCTTCCGCGCTACCGAGCACGACGGAACCGGAACCGAGAAGTCCTGCCGCAACTGCGCCCTGAATGGCTTCGGGTGCCGCAGCCAAGGTCATGCGCGCGGCCTGCACGCTTGGTACCAGGCCGTGCTCGGCGATCGTTACCAGAAGGGCGTTCACAAAGAAGCGCTGGTTGGCGTCGGGTTCCTTGCCCATCAGCATGAGGAAGAAGTAGTCGACGAAGTCGATCTTCCCGATCAGCTCATTGCAAAGATCGCGGCCGCGGATGGTGATCGAGTTTGCATCGGAGGTAGAGATTGCGGTGAGGGGAGCGTCCTGTTTGCCGATGCGCATGCTTTTCTTCTCCGATATTCTCGTGGACTAAATTGCGTGCCTGACGGGCCTAGACCGGTCAGGAGAAATTACCAAATATCGAAATTGACTTCGACATACGGAAAAATCTAGTCTTGTTCGCGATATTTGGGAAATGGGCCGGCATCCGTGCGGTCCTGTCTTAGACCCGAGATCGTGGAGTTGGAATGGCCAAGGTCCTTGAAGGTGTGCGTGTGCTGGAAATGGGCACCTTCATCACCGGACCCGCGGCCGCCATGTTCCTGGCCGACATGGGTGCGGACGTCATCAAGGTCGAGCGCCCCAAGACCGGCGATCCGTTCCGCGCTTTCAAGGGCGGTCTCTACAGCCCGCACTTCCAGACCTACAATCGTAATAAGCGCAGCGTCACCCTCGACACCAAGCAGGCAGCGGATCGGAAGATCCTCGATGCGCTCGTCGCGGATGCCGACGTCTTCATCCAGAATTTCCGGCCCGGCGTGGCGGAAGAACTGAATGTCGGCGCCGAACGACTACAGAAGATCAATCCGCGCCTTATCTATTGCGGCATCTCCGGCTTCGGTCATGACGGGCCGGATCGCGAGCGTCCCGCTTACGACACGGTGGCGCAAGCGGCGAGCGGCTGGCTGCGTCTGCTCATCAATCCGGAAAATCCGCGCGTTGTCGGTCCGGCCATCGCCGATGCGGTGACGGGTATGTATGCGGCGTTCGGCATTCTCGGCACGCTGCATGAGCGTGAGAAGACCGGGCGCGGCCGTCGCGTGGACGTGTCTATGCTCGAAGCGATGTGTCACTTCAATCTCGATGACTTCACGCATTACTTTTCGCAGAACGAGATCATGGGGCCTTACAGTCGCCCCAGCGTGTCGCAGTCCTACGTGTTCGAATGTGCGGACGGAAAATGGATCGCGATGCACATGTCGTCGCCGGAGAAATTCTGGAAGGGGCTCGCGAACGCGATCGAGCGGCCCACCCTGTTTCAGGATCCGCGCTTCGCCGACAGGCCCGCGCGCATCGCCCATCAGGAAGACCTGATCGCGCTGATGCGGCCAATCTTCAAGACCAAGCCGCGCAGCGAATGGTGCGCGCGATTGGACAAGGACGGCGTGCCGTTCTCGCCGGTCTACGATTCCAGCGAGGCACTCGAAGACAAGCAGGCCAAATTCCTCGGTATCGAAGTTGAAGCGCAACATCCCACGATGGGCCGTTTCCGCACCGTGCGGTTTCCCGTGAATTTCGACGGCAAGCGGATATCCGACATGGTGCCGCCGCCGACCCTGGGGGAGCACGACAGGGAAATTAAAGCCGCCGGCGGCGGGAGCTGGCGCACGAAATCGGCTGATGCAGCGGAGTGACAGGCTGGTCGCAAAGCTGCTTTATTCGGATAGCGAAATTGACTTCGTAATACGAAATCCCTAGCTTTGTAACGAGGAGGAATCCGTAACAACGTTTGCGGGCTCGGCAGGCGCGGCGACGTGTTTTCCGAAGCATCTGCGGCGAGGGCAGCCGCAGCGCAGGCGCCGTCACGGAGGCCGAAGCGATGCAGCACAAAAAAGCTGCCGCCAGCAGGGGGAAAAAATGAAATCGTCCGGGTTTTTGAATTCGCGCGCGTCCATGAGGCTTCTGCTTGGATCGACGGCGCTTGCTGGTGCGCTTTTGAGCGTGGCTCCAGCGTTCGCGCAAAATGGCGACGGCATCGAAGAAGTCGTCGTCACCGCACGCCAACGCAGTGAAGACATCCAGAAGGTGCCGTCGCAGGTCACCGCATTCACGGCTGAAAACATCGAAGCTAAAGGCATCACGACCCCTGCTGACTTCCTCAATGCGGTTCCGAATGTGAGTTTTGTCGCCACGCAGAATGCCGGTACGAGTTTCGTCGTCATTCGCGGCATTAGTCAGGCACGCAACAGCGAGCCTTCGGCGGCGATCGTGGTGGACGGCGTGCCGATGACGCAGCCCGCCGAATTCAATCAGGAACTGCTCGATATCCAGCAGATCGAAGTCGTGAAAGGTCCGCAGGGCGCCCTCTATGGTCGCAATGCCATTGGCGGCGCGATCCTTATCACGACCAAGCAGCCGACGGACGAGTGGGAAGGCGATCTCACGGCAGGCTACGACAACGGACCCGGCTGGAAGGTGCAAGGCGTGGTCAGTGGCCCCATCGCAGACGATCTGAAGATGCGCGCGGCGGTTTCATATCTCAATACTGACGGCACGCTGCGCAACCACGATACGGTCGATCAGTCCGCGAAAAGAAATGCTGATCCAATCAAGGACTTCAACGCACGCGTATCTTTTCTTTATACGCCAACGTCGAACTTCACCGCGGATCTGCGGCTCTCCACCGATCTGCTCGACACGCGTGGCCTCTACTATATCGTGCCGCCGTTCGGCTCGCAGAACTTCAACAACCCGGACTTTACCAGTCAGCCGATCAACTTGAACAATTCCGGCAAGGATGATCGCAAGATCTACGATGCTGCGCTGAAGATGACCTATGATATCGGCGCCGGCACGTTCAGCTCGATCACTGCCTACAGCACGGTTTGGGAAATCCTGACCGGCGATGGTTATCCGTTCGATCCGTTCGGGCCGTTTCCGATCAACCGGCTGGGATTCAACTTCGACCAGAGCCAATTCCTGAGTTCCAAAACGTTCAGCCAGGAATTGCGCTTCACATCGCGCGCCGATCAACGGTTCCGCTACATCGTGGGTGCGGAGATTTTCGACACCGATCGCTTCATCTCGACGGGCAACATGTTCGACGTGGCCGACGAGGGGGTGGTGCCCGTTTATCGCCATCCGACGTCGCCGCCATTTGCGTTCCAGCCGCAGGGACAGATCTCGTTCCTCGCCGACGGGCAGCGCCAATTCGCTTGGGCGGGTTATATTGATACGTCGACGGACATCACCGACGATCTCGAGCTTTCGCTTAACCTGCGCTACGACCGCGACCACCGCCGCAACACCACGAAAACGCCGCAGGCATTCCTGACCGCAGCGGGTATTCCGGGCGCGACCGGCGAGCAGCGCGCGCGCACCTGGTCCGCATGGCAGCCACAGGCGATCCTGAAATATCAGTGGACCGATAGCCTGAGCGTCTATGGCAGCTTCAGTCGCGGCTTCCGCAGCGGCGGCTTCAACCAGACCGGTGTTGCCACGGCGGCGGCGGCGGCGGGCTTCGACAATGTCGGCGACGAGTTCCAGGCCGAGACCGCAGACACCTGGGAAGCGGGCTTCAAAAGTCGCTGGCTTGATGATCACCTGATCGTAAACGGCAGCATCTACCAGACGATGGATCACAACGACTATTATTTCGTGTTCCTCGCCTCTAACTCCACGCAGAACCTTGGCAACATCAAGGAAGTCCGCTTTCGGGGCTTCGATTTGGACGCCACGGCCCGCATCGACGAATACCTCAGCGCCAATGCCGGCTTCGGCATGACCGACAGCAACATCCTGAAGTTCCCCGGTGCGTCGAGCGGACTTGTCGTGGGTTCAAAAGCGCCACTAGTTTCGGACTATACGTTTAACATGGGCCTTCAGTATCAGCGCCCGGTGTGGACCGGCTGGGACGTTCTCTTGCGCGCGGACTATAATCTGATCGGACCGACGACTTTCGTGATCCCAGTGCCGGCGGCGGGCGAACCGGTTCCGCAGCAGCGTAATCCGGTTGGGCTCTTCGATCTGCGCGCGGGTTTCCAGAGTGATGACCTGACGATTACTGCATGGGCAAAAAACTTGTTCGACAAGAAGTACAACACGGAATATTCAACCGGTGGCTTCCTCTTCAAGGCTGAGGGGCGCACATGGGGCCTTCAGCTCACGAAGCACTTCTAAGGGGATTCCTCCCTGCCGCGTCATGCGAATGCCGATCGCTGGCGCGGCAATTTTTTCCTTCAATCCGGGTGTACCGATCGCAGGAGATAAGGCTGGCGCCTGAGCGCCAGTTCAATCGCCCGGGCCGCGTTCTGCAGAATGGGGAGCCGTGTCCTGATCAGTTCTTCCTTCCCAACGCGCGAGGTAGATGTCGAGCAATTGATCGCGGCCAGCGATCGTCCCTGATCGTCAAGAATAGGGATCGCGATAGAGATCAAGCCATAATCAAGTTCATCCTGCGTGGCGGCATAGCCGCTCTTGCGGACATCCAGGAACAGACGGCGCAGATCGGCGCGGGATGTGATGGTGTTTTCTGTGAAGGCGGTGAAGGTGCTGGTATCGAGGTAGTGATTGCGCACCTCTTCATGCTCGAAAGCCAACATCGCGCGGCCCAAAGACGTGGCAAACGCGGGGTAGCGCGTGCCAACGCCCGCCGCCAGCCGGATCATACGGTTGGTCGAGACATGAACGAGATAAAGGATGTCGTAACCGCTGAGCACGGCCAGGGACGAACTATCGCCTGTTTCGTCTCGCACGGCCTGCAGATGCGGACGCACGAGCTCGCCGAGGCTCATCGAATCCAGATAGGCTGAGGCGAAACCCATCACCTCGGGGCGTAGCAGAAAATGACGGTGATGTTTGGCGACGTAACCTAGCTTCACCAGCGTATTGAGGCAGCGCCTTGCGGCGGCCGGAGAAAGATCCGTCACCTCTGCGACTTCGCTCAGTGTCATTTGAGGGTTGTCTTTGCCGAAGGCACGCAGAACCGAAAGGCCGCGTTCCAGCGTGGAGAGATATTCGGAATCGGCGTGGGGTTCTTTTTCTTCGGCGTCCATGTCCGTGCTTGGGAGAGGCCTGCGGCGTTCCACGGAATGCGGCGCGCGAGAGGCAGTTAAGTGACGTTTGTCCATCAAATCAGATTCGCGCAAGAGGCGATTTTTCGGAAATCGAAGATACCGCCAAATATAGAAAACCTATAGCATCGCCCCAGAAAATAAGCCCAAGGAAACGCCCCGATGATGCCCCTTCTGCCCACCAGCCTGGTCGGCTCCTACGCCCAGCCCGATTGGCTGCTCGATCGATCCAAGCTCGCCAAGCGCTTCCCGCCGCGTGTGCGGGCGAATGAATTGTGGCGCGTCGATCCGCAGTGGTTGCAGGAGGCCCAGGACGACGCCACCCGGCTGGCTATTCTGGATCAGGAGTTGGCAGGTCTCGACATTGTCACGGACGGCGAGATCCGCCGCGAAAGCTATTCAAACCGCTTTGCTACCGAGCTTGATGGCGTCGACCTCGACAATCCGGGGACGGCGCTTGACCGCAGTGGCCATCCCAATCCGGTACCGCGCGTTACTGGCAAGATACGGCGCCGCAATTCCGTAGAGGTGCGCGACCTGCAGTTCCTGAAAGCGAACACGAAGAAGCCCGTAAAGATGACGGTGCCGGGCCCCTTCACCATGTCGCAGCAGGCGCAGAACGATTTCTACAAAAGCGAAGAGGAGATGGCGCTCGACTATGCCGCTGCAGTGAACGCGGAGATCAAGGACCTGTTCGCTGCCGGCGCAGACGTCGTGCAGATCGACGAGCCTTACATGCAGGCACGGCCGGAGAAGGCGCGCCTGTACGGCGCCAAGGCTTTGGAGCGGGCACTTGAGGGCGTGAAAGGCACGACCGCCGTGCATATCTGCTTCGGCTATGCCGCGATTATCCATGAGCGGCCAAACGGCTATTCCTTCCTGCCGGAATTCGCCAACACGTCGGTAAAGCAGGTATCGATCGAAACCGCGCAATCCAAACTGGACACGTCCATCCTCAAATCGCTGCCGGACAAGACGATCATTCTTGGCGTGCTCGATCTTTCCACGCATGAAGTAGAGACGCCGCAGATGGTGGCGGAACGCATCGAACGGGCGTTGCCTTATGTAGACGTGAAACGCCTCGTCATCGCGCCGGATTGTGGCCTTAAATATCTGCCGCGCGAGGTGGCGTTCGGAAAGATGAAGGCGATGGCGGACGGCGCGCGCATCGTGCGCGAGAAGCAGGCCTGATCATGGCTGATAGAGTCGAGCTTCTCCTTCTGCCAGGCATGATCTGCGACGCTGCTTTCTGGCATGCGCAGATGAAAGACTTATCCGGCCTCGCCAATTCTCGTGTGGTGGAATTCGGGTCGCTCGAAAGCTTCGAGGCGATGGCAGATAAAGTGTTAACCGAAGCACCCGCGCAGTTTGCGCTGGCCGGGCACTCGATGGGCGGTAGAGTGGCGCAGGAAGTCTATCGGAAGGCGCCCGACCGCGTCCTGAAGTTGGCACTGCTTGCCACAGATTATCGTGGCCATGTGACCGAAGAGGCGCGCGAGGCGGAAGAGGCAAGGCGCACCGGCATACTTGCGAAGGTGGAAGCCGAGGGCATGGAAGCTTTCGCAAAAGGCTGGGTGAAGATGGTGGTGGCACCCGCGAATATGGAAAACCCGACACTGGTCAACGATGTCGTGGCGATGATGACGCGCCAGACGCCGCAGATGCTTGCCGCACACACACTGGCTGGTCTGGTGCGGACCGACTATACCGACATGCTTCCGCACGTTGCGGTTCCCACACTGATCGCGCCTGGTGATGCAGACACGCTGCGTCCGGTCTCGGTTCACGAGGAAATGGCGGCCCGTATTCCCCGCAGCCATCTTGTTGTTATCAAAAACAGCGGTCACATGGTGGCGATGGAGCAACCAGCCCAAGTCACTGACGCGCTGCGCGAATGGCTTTTCCGATAAATTGCTTCGGGGCTGAGGCGCATTGCCCGCCACGGGACATTGGTATCGAGTCGCTTATTATTGGATTAGCTTTCCCTATTTTCGACGATATGTTTCCCTGTTACGGCAATCGTATTCCCTGTTATTTTTGAAGGCTGAACGCGCTGAAAGCCCTTAATCTCTGGGGGGGCTGCAGATTGGTCGCCTATCTTGGATCTTCGACCGTCCTGAGCCAAGGTCGCAAAGTCGGCGTAACAGCAAGAATTGGCCGGTGCTTCTTGTTCTGCTAGCGGCCGGGCGGTTGAGATCGACGCGATCATGGGCGTCGTCGAATTGCGCGCCCCGTAGATCAAGCACAGCGGCGGGACGTGCAAGAGTGTTGGTCGCGATGAGAAGATAGATCAGCATATGGCGCGAATTGGCGGCGTCGAAAGAGCAGAGCCATCTCTTTGGGCCCAATCGGCCGACCCATTGGCTGGCTCGATCGTAATCGGGCGGGGCGCGACCTAACGAAGCTGCGCCCCGCTCGTCGAAGCGGCGGGACACAGGTTGAATTCTAGCCCTTCTCCCCATTGGTAACGAGCAATCGGCCTTATGCACTGCGCCAAATACGGAACTTCATCGTGTCGAGTTCGTGAGCGAGTTCTTCAGCAAGACCTAAGGGCGGGATGACCAGCGCCGGCGAGCGAAGCTGCTTTACGTTGCCGGCCATAACAATCGCATTTCGATTGGTCCAGCCCGGTGAATCCAGCAACCGGACATCGGTCCAGACATCCGACGCGCACTCCGCCATTTGCCCGGGAGTGCCGTCTTGATCGTCCCGAACATGGACATTGGCGAACAGGCAGCCACGCTGGTCGAGCCGTGCTCGCGCAATTTGGAAAAACGCCCTCGACCGAAGATGCGGTGGAATGTGATCTCCATGAAATGCATCCAGCACGATGGCGTCAAACCGGCTGGCGCACGCCGCAAGGAAATCCTGGCCGTCCTCGACGTGACAAACAACCTCTTCCGGCAAGCCAAAATAGCGGCGAGCCAGGATGAAGGCATCCGGGTTCACATCGACGATCGTGACTTTGCGGTCGGCACGCGCCAGCATCGTTCCGAGCGTACCGCCACCACAGCCGATCATCAGCACGGTTTGCGCACGAGCTTGCAGGATGAGGTCGTAGATGGCGTGGATGTAGGAAGCCAGACTTACGCCATTGCGATCCGCTTCGCTTTGACTGCTGCCGAACTGATCGTAGATCACGGCGCCTGTTAGAATACGCCGGAATATCGTCACGATGCCGAAGGGCGACTTGCGATCTTCCAGCCGGATCATGGTGACGACGCCGCGCGACGCGGCTGCTCCATCAGCGCCAGCAATCCATTGAGCAGATCGCGCGGGCGCGGAGGACAGCCGCGGATGATCAAATCTACTGGAATGACTTCTGCCACTCCGCCGATCACGGCGTAGCTCTCGGCGAACAGACCGCCATCGATCGCACAGTCGCCAACGGCGACCACCCATTTGGGATCGGGCGTCGCCCGGTACGTTCTGCCGAGCGCTTCGCGCATATTCTTCGTGACCGGGCCGGTAACGAACAGAACGTCAGCATGGCGCGGTGAGGCGACGAACTTCAAGCCGAAGCGCTCCAAATCGTAAAACGCATTGCTTAGCGCATTGATCTCCAGCTCGCATCCATTGCAAGAGCCGGCATCGATTGCGCGGATCGAAAGGCTGCGTCCGAGGCGTCGCTTAGCCGCGGCATCGAGCTTCCTGGAAAGTGCTGCGAGCTCCGGATCATCTGGAACAGGAAGACGCTCCGTCAGTGGAGAACGAACCAGCCCTTGAAACAGCAATCTGCGCATGTTCAGAGATCCGAACCCGAATAGGAGCAATTGAACGATTTGTTGCACAGCGGAAAATCTGCAACGATGTTGCCTTCGATGGCCGCTTCCAGCAGCGGCCACTGAAACCAGGATGGATCGCGCAGGTGGCAGCGCCTGACGCGCGCGTCATCGCCGAGTTGCAGCCAAACCAAGATGTCGCCGCGAAATCCTTCGACCAGCGCGACGCCTTCACCGGCGCGTGGCACGAGATCGACACGTACAGCCCCGCCCGGAAGATCGTTCAGAATTTGTTCGATCAACGCCAAACTCTGCTCGACTTCCTTGATGCGAATCCACACGCGTGCGTTGACATCGCCGTCGTCGCGCACGGGAACGTCAAATGCGAGTTGGTCGTAAGGAGGATAGGCGAACTTTCTTCGCGCGTCGAAATCACGCCCTGAGGCGCGGCCGATAAAACCGCCGGCGCCGAATTGGCGCGCCAATGCAGGATCGAGACGACCGCTCCCGACCGTTCTGTCCTGGAGCGAGGCGGTATTGTCGTAGAGCTCCACAAGCTGCGGAAACCCCCGGTTTAATTCCGTGAGGAGTTGGCGCAGCTTGAATATCCGTTGTGGGTCCAAATCGGTGGTGACACCCCCTGCAACGATGGCGTCGCGCATCAAGCGGTGTCCGAAGCCGGCATCGGATGCGCGCAGTATGCGCTCGCGCAAAATGGCGCAATGGGCCAACATTAGCGCGAAACCGCCATCGTTGCAGATCGCGCCTATGTCGCCCAGATGGTTGGCGAGACGCTCGAGTTCGGCCATGAGGGCGCGCAGCCAATGCGCTCGTGGCGGTGCGTCGATGCCGAGTGCCGCTTCCGCTGCCCGCGAGAAGGTCAGCGCGTAGGCGACGGTGCTGTCGCCCGACACGCGGCCGGCGAGCTTTGCGGCGCGATCAAGCGGAAGGCCGTGCATCAGCGATTCGACGCCCTTATGCGCGTAGCCGAAGCGTTCTTCCAGACGCACTATCGCTTCGCCGTTCGCGGTAAAGCGGAAATGCCCCGGCTCGATTATGCCAGCGTGCACGGGGCCGACGGCGATCCGATGGAGGCCTTCGCCCTCGGTAGGAAGGAACGCATAAGGCGAGCCCCCTTCCGCCGGCAGCCGCACGCCGAGCGGGTGGCGCACACCCCAACACCCATGATCGAGCCAAGGACGCAGATCCAGCGCACCGTCAGGTACGTGTCCAAACAGATCGTGGATCGCTCGCTCCGGCCGAATTGCCGGCGGATGAATGCTTCCAATCGACGGGAAATGCCCACTTGGGCAAGGCAGCGTCGCCACGGCCATTTCTCCGCTCGCCCCGTCGAGCAGCGCCATATGGACAGCGTCGGCCTCGCCCCAGAGTCCGGAAAGAACAAAAGCCCCGTCGCGAAACCCTTCCGCAATCTCCTGCCACTGCACGGCGTCAACGGCAAAGCGCGGCCAGGGCCGCTGATCACCGACCTTGGCTCCATTTGCGATGATTTCGATCAGAGAGGCCATCTTCATCCCAGCATCCGCGCCACATGCTGGAACCAAGTCACCAGCATCGGCGGCAAGTAGAGTCCGGCAATAAGCACCAACGCAAAATGTGCAAAGATCGGCAGATAGGAGGCACGCACCGGTGTCGCATTCCCCGTAGGCTCGCCGAAGGCGAAGCCCTGGACGCGCAGCAAAAGTGCACCGAATGCGACCAGCAACCCGAAAACCAGCGGGATCGCCAAAAGCGGCGACCGCGCAAAGGTCGAACTCACCACCAGAAACTCGCTCATAAAAATTCCCAGCGGCGGCATGCCCGCAATCGCGAGAACGCCCACGATCAAGCTCCAGCCCAACAAGGGATGCGTCTCGGTCAGGCCGCGGATGTCGGCGATCTTCTGCGTTCCCTTGACCTGCGCGATATGTCCGACTGTGAAGAATATTCCGGACTTGGTGAGGCTGTGCATCGTCATTTGCAGAAGGCCCGCAAAATTGGCCAGCGGTCCGCCCATGCCGAAGGCGAAGACAATGATGCCCATATGCTCGATGGAGGAATACGCAAATAATCTTTTTATGTCGCGGCGGCGATAGAGCATAAACGCCGCGAACACGAGCGAGATCAGCCCGATGATCACCATAAGAGGACCCGGCGCGATCGCGCGGCCGTTCAGGGCCATCAACATCTTGAACCGCAAAATGGCGTAAAGCGCCACATTCAGGAGCAATCCGGACAGCACGGCGGAGATCGGTGTGGGACCTTCGGCATGCGCGTCGGGCAACCAGGCATGCAGGGGCGCGAGCCCCACCTTGGTGCCATAGCCAAGGAAGAGAAATATGAAGGCCACGCTCAGAAGCGCCGGATCGAAGGCCGATACCTTCGCAACTAGAACCGTCCAGGTCATGCCCGGGAGGCCTTCTCCGACGACGGGCACGGCGGACATGTAGACAAGGATGGTGCCAAACAGCGCGAAGGCGATGCCGACGCTGGCGAGAATGAAATATTTCCACGCCGCCTCGAGCGCTTCGTGCGTGCGGTAGATGCCGACCATGAGAACAGTCGCCAGGGTGGCAAGCTCGATCGCCACCCACATGAGACCGATATTGTTGACCAGAAGTGCCAGGTTCATACCGAACATCATCACTTGGTACATAGCGTGATAGAATCGCAGGTATGTCGGCGTCAGCCGCCCCGTCTCTAGCTCGTGGCCGATGTAACTGGCGCTGAAAACGCTCGTCGTGAAGCCGACGAAGGTGTTCAGGACGATGAAGACGATATTGAGATCGTCGACCAGGATATAGGAATTCGCGCCCGGGCGGCTGACGAAAAGCGACAACGCTGCTGCCAAGGTAAGGAAACTCGCCAGCATATTGAGGCGCGCGGAGAGCCGGTAGCTGGGAAGCACTGCGAGCACAGCTGCCGCCACGATGGGAGTCCAGAGCACCAAAGCGACGTTGTGGGCGAGAAGCACGTTCATCGCTGCTCACCCCGAAAACGATCCAATGCCCGCACGTCAACCGTGTCGAAGCGCTCACGGATACGAAACAGGAATATGCCGATGACGATGAAAGCGATGAGCACGGAAAAGGCGACACTGATCTCCACCACCAGCGGCATGCCCTTCGCGCCGGTCGCGGCCAAGACCAGTCCATTCTCCAGTGACATGAAGCCCACCACCTGGCTGACCGCGTTGCGGCGGGTGACCATGATCAGAAGGCCGAGAAGGACGACCGAAAGCGCGAAGGCAATATCCTCGCGCGCCACCAGATCGGCGCCGGCGGTAACTTTCAGCATCACTGCCAGGGACAGTCCCACGAGCCCGATTCCGACAAGCATGGTCAGGCCGATGCTGCCGACCGCTTCGATCTCGCGATGGATGCCGAGCTTGACGATCATGCGGTGCAGGACGATGGGAATGAAGATCGCCTTGAACAGAAGCGCGATGCTGGCCGTGATGAAGAGGTGCGGCGCATCCTGTATGTGCGCCTGCCATCCGACGGACAGCGAAAGCACCACGGCGTGGAGCGCGTAGATATTAAGGAGGGCATAAAGCCGGTCCTGATAGAGCATCATGAAGCTCACCAGCACCAGGCTGCCTGCCAGAAGATGCGCGATGTCGAAATCGATCCCGTGCATCTAAAGCCCCCGCGACACGAAGAGAAGCAGCGTGCCCAATAGTCCCAACATCAAGGCTGCGCCGAGAAAGGTCGGGACGCGGAACACGCGCATCTTTGCGATCGTCGTCTCGAAGATGGCGAGCGCCGCGCAGGCCATGATGATCTTGGCCAGATAGGCGGTGGCGCCGATTGCGTGCGCCTGCCATCCGGCACCGACGGGCGCCAGGCCCCAAGGTGTGAAAAGGCAGGCAATGAGCGATATGTAGAGAAGTAGCTTGAGCGATCCGGCGAGTTCGATCACCGCGAGATGGCGACCGGAGTATTCCAACACCATCGCCTCATGCACCATGGTGAGTTCCAGATGTGTGGCGGGGTTGTCGACCGGAATACGTGAGTTTTCCGCGATGCCCACCATCACCAGCGATACAAACGCAAGGCCCAGCGTCACCCGCAATCCGACCTGGGGCGACAGCATGTATTCGGCGATGGTGGAAAGCTGCGTCGAGCGTGCGAGCAGGGCCAGCGAGAAGATGATCATGATCATGGCTGGCTCCGCGAGCGACGCAATCATCACCTCACGGCTGGAACCGATTCCACCGAAGCTAGCGCCTACGTCCATACCGGCCAGGGTTAAAAAAAAGCGCGTGCTGCCCAGAAGCGCCACGATGGCGATGAGATCGGCAGACCAGCTGAACAGAAGGCCGGCACCGAAAGTCGGCACCAGAGCTGCCGCGACCCAGGTCGCGGCAAAGATAAGATAAGGCGCCGCCCGGAACAGCCAGGACGCGTTATCGGCCAGCACCACGTCCTTGCGCATCAACCGCAGCAGATCACGATAAGGTTGCAGGACCGGAGGCCCCTGTCGTCGTTGCAGCCGCGCTTTCATCTTTCTGATAAGGCCTGTGACGAACGGCGCCAGCAGTACGACGAGAAACATCTGCGTGCCCTGCACGGCGAGATCGCGGATCAGCGCCATATCGCAAGCACCAGCAGCAGCGTGACCAGAGCAACGAACACCAGGCTCAGATAACGGCGGATCGTCAGAAACTGAAAAATGTTGAGGCGGTCGGCAACGAATCCGACAGCGCTGGCAATCGGTACGTACAGCACGTCCCAGATAATGTCCTGCAGATGGATCTGCAGCCGGGCCGGACTCATGTCACCCGGTGGCGGCATCGCGATCTCCTCGCGCGCGCGAAAGAGAATTGCCCCGAACACCCGGCGAATCGGCTGCGCAAAGCTGTTCGCGCTGTATTGCAGAACGGGACTGGCGTCGGGAAATCCACCATCCCAAATTGGCGAACGGCGCGTCTTACGCGATGCCAGAATATGGATCGCGGTGGCGGTCATCGCCGCGGACATAGCGATGAATACGAACACCAGAAGCCCGTTGTATGAGCTGCGGCTTTGTGCGATCGGCACGATCGATAGCCAGGGCACGCTTGCCTGCGTCGGCATGTGCGCGCCTATGACGTCTTGTATTACGGGCCCGATGGCGTCGATGACGAAGCCGGGAAAAATGCCGGCAAGCAGGCAGAATGTGGCCAATGCCAGCATTGCTGAGAGAGAGAACTTGTCGGCTTCGTGCGCGCTTGCCACCGCAGCCGTCCGTGCGCGGCCGAGAAATGTGATCCCGAAAAGTCGCACAAAGCAGGCAGCGGCCAACGCCACGGAAAGCGCCAGCAATGCACCGACAGCGGGAACAACCAGCTTCAATCCCCATTGCGGCAGCTCCGGGCTCAAAAGGATGGCCTGAAAAGTGAGCCATTCGGACGCAAATGCATTGAACGGCGGAAGAGCCGAAATGCCGAAACAGCCCGCCAGGACCGCAAACGCGGTGATGGGCATTCGATGGATGAGACCGCCCAGCGCGTCCATATCGCGCTGGCCCGTGGCGGTGAGCACCGCGCCGGAGCCGAAGAACAACAAGCTTTTGAGTAGAGAATGATTAAACGCGTGAAAAAGAGCGGCTGTCAGCGCGAGCGCCGCGGCCGCCTCGAACCCGTCGGCGCGGAATGCAAGGGCAAGACCGAGCCCGACAAAAATAAAGCCAATGTTTTCGATCGTGCTGTAGGCCAGCACACGTTTGAGATCGGTTTGAAATAGGGCGTACAACACCCCCATCAGGGCGCTCGCGCCGCCCAACATCAGGACGACGATGCCCCACCACCACTGCGGCGGCCCCAAAAGATCGAAGACGATGCGGATGAAGGCATAGATCGCGACCTTCGTCATCACGCCGCTCATCAGCGCCGAAACATGGCTGGGTGCTGCTGGGTGCGCCAACGGTAGCCAGACGTGTAGAGGCACTAGGCCTGCTTTCGAACCGGCGCCGACAAGCGCCAGCAGCAGGACAAGCGCGGCGAGAAGCGGCGTTGGATGGCTGGCACGGATGGCGGCGAATCCATAGCTGCCATCCGGTCCCGCTAGGAGACCGAAGGCTAGCAGAAGCGCGAATGTGCCAGCGCTTGCCATCAGGATATAGACATAGCCAGCCCTCATAGTTTCGGGAGCGCGATGATGCGCCATTACCAAGGCCCATGAGGCTAGTGACATGAACTCCCATGATAAGAGGAACGTAAACGCATCGTCCGCCATCAGGACAAGGTTCATGCCTGCGAGAAATGCAGGGAAGAACGGCAGCACGCGCGCAGGTGCAGATTCGTGCTGGCCATAGCCGATGCCATAGAGGCTGGCGGCCATAGCACCGAGATTGACGATCACCAGAAAAAATGATGACAGCGCGTCCAGCCGGAAGTGCGCGCCGATCCATGGAAGGCCCAGTGGAAATGCCAGTGTCGCCGGCGATCCCGCAATGAGGTTTACCGATGCGGTGAAGAGCGCGACGCCACAGATGAGAGCGCTCGCGGCATAGAGAATGGGCGTTGCATAGCGGCGTGTGGCGATACAAATTGCCGCCAACGCAAGAGCGAGAAGCGCGAACATACACCACAGCAATATGCCGATTGGCATCGCGATGGTTCCTAAGCTGTGCTGGCGGGCTTCAGGCGCACGCCGCGCCCGCCGGTCGGACTGGCGATACCTTCATCGATCAATTCCACGCCGGCAGCGTTCAAAGCGATGATGATCCTGTTCAGCGAATCCACGTTGCCGCGGACAAGGCCGTTGCTCGCTTCCATGCGTTGGATGGTCGGCACGGACAGACCGGACCTTTCTGCGAGCTGGCGCTGATCGACACCGGCTAGCGCTCTGGCGGCGCGCAATTGCGATGCGGTTATCATGTTTAATACATTATATATTGATGTTATATAGTGCATTATAATTCTAAGGACGCAAGTTTAAAGATTCTATACCTGACATTTGGATGGGGACGAGATTGCCGTAGCCGCGCTGGCGCACAAGCAGCCGCCACAGCGGACCCTGTCGGCAAGCCGCGGGAGGTCGTTTATTTCTTGAGACGAACGCCGCGCCGCCGCGATTGCTGGGCGTCCCATACCCGATGAGTTCGATCCCGGCGCCATCCAGCGCGCCGATACGTTCGATGGTGCGACTATCCTGACCAGCGGAAAGTCGGAACATGCAGTCGGCCGGCCTTTGGCGAGGCCAACCCGGCGATATTGCAGAGCTAACCGACCTGCCGTCACTCGGCGCCGATGATCTGCCCGGCCTTCGCGATCTTTGCGTCGTAGAATTGAATCTCAGATCGACTGCGCGAAACGTCTATTTCGTGGTCGAAGATTCACCGCCTTTTTGTGAATGAGTGGCTCCTGCAGCCACATCATGTTCTTTAATGCCCTTGGCCGCACCCAAATAGGACTGACGCAAAGACAACAGCGCGGTCTTCAGAATCTGATCGTCGGTGAAGCTTGCGAGGCGAATGCATTCCTCGGCTCTTCGTTCATAAGCAGATGCCGTGGTCTCAAACATCGAAACAACTCCAAACTTTTTTGCATAATCTCGAGGCTGTTCAAGAGAAATTCGTAGTTCTACGTACCCGCGAACGAATAGTGCCCATTCTTGCGAACGGGAGGGTCCGCTGCCAGTGCTTTGCGGCCGGCGGCCGCCGTCGTTTCCAAGCTCCGGAAGTTAACGAAACGCATAAAGTACAAAGAAGGAATTGAGGAGAATTACTGAGGTGAGCGAAACCCTGATCTGGACAGTCGCCCTGATTGCGCTCATCCCATTTCTGGTATGGATCAACCTGCGCAGGTGGCGATCAGGCGAGACTTCTTCGGCTGGCGGTGACGGATGGGTGGTCGAGAGAATTTTGAGATCCAGACATCCGATCAAGTACTGGACGCTCCTTGTTGCGAATGTCCCGCTCATCTTTGCGCTCACCGCTTGGGTGATTTGGAATGTCGTCGATGCGATCCGATAATTTCAAACTGCAGCGTTGGACATCGCCGTCAATCTCAGCGGGAATCGTAGCCGCCGAACCGCTCATCACAACTCTACGGCGGGCTGCAGGGCGCGCGCGGTCGCCAATAAGATCCCAATCCGCTTATCGATATCCGCGCTCCAGCTATGCTTGAGCTTAGAGGACTTGCATAAGTCCCCGGAATGGCGCGATAGTTTCCGAGAACATTCCTGTGCGAAAAGAATATTCAACACGCCGGAACGTTAATCATTCTCGGGCGTTGTTCCATACACCCTGCTCGTGACCGAAAGGGGACTGGCAGCCGTTGTGTTGGCAGAACGAGCAGCGATAGCTGCGCTGTTGATCGTCACGGTAGGATGAGTCCCGGTGGCCGTGATACTGATTGTCGAAGATGACGCATTCATCCGTGAGACCGCGGAGCTGGTCATACGAGACTGGGGGCACCAAATATTTTCGGCCAGCGATGTAGAAGAAGCACTTTTTATTCTGCGGTCCGATCAACATATCGATGCACTGTTCACCGACATCTATCTCAAGAGGGCCGTGCAAGGTGGATGCGACCTTGCGCACGAGGCCGTCAAGCTTCGACCGGAATTGCGCGTGCTCTACACCACAGGCAATGCCATCACCGACACTATGAAAGCGTTATTTGTCCGCGGCGCGAGCTACCTTCGTAAGCCATATGGAGACGGCCAGCTTAAAATCGCTATCGAAAGCATGCTTGCCGTATAATTTCGGGTTCGTGCAATCTGTTGGGAACAGGCACCATGGTTGACAGTGCACTAGACGACAAAGCTCCCTTCGATGTGGTTGCAAGCGATATCGTCGAGACTGTCCCCAGCGCCCTCATCATTCTCGATAGAAACCTGGTCGTCGCGTCCGCCAATGGTGTCTTTTATCAGATGTTTCGCACGAACCGCAGCGAGACCGAAGGATGCCGTATTTTCGAACTCGGGAACCGGCAGTGGGATATCTCCGCACTACACACGCTGCTCGAGGATGTAATCCCGGACCGCGCATCAGTGGAAAAGTTCGAGGTCGTGCATGATTTTCCCGCTATTGGGCGGCGCACCATGCTTGTCAACGCCCGCAAGATACATCGCCCCGGCAGATATGACGGCTCCATTCTTCTGGCCATCGAAGATGTGAGCGACGAACGCGCGGCACGCGACGAGAGCAAGCGCAACTGGAAGCTAACGCAAAGTATCGTCGATACGATTCGCGATCCGCTCGTCGTCCTCGAAAGCGATATGACCATCGTGATGGCGAGTAAGGCATTCCTGACGATGTTCGGGAGCACAACAGCAAAGACGCGCGGCCGGCGCATTTCGGAACTGGGCCAACATCAATGGAACGTCCCGGCGCTTCGCCATTTGATGGAGAAGGTGCTGCCGGAAAACAAGCCGATTGAGAGTTTCGAGATCGAGGATATTTTTCCGGGCCTGGGCCGCCGCGTCTTCAACTTGAACGCTCGGAAAATATCGCAACCGGGAAACCATGCGCATCGGATGCTTCTCGTCTTCGAGGATATCACCGACCGCAAGCAACGCGAACGCGATGCTAAGATGCTGACGAACGAAATTTCACATCGAATCAAGAACAACTTGCAAATTGTTGCTGGCCTGATCGCCCATGAAGTCAGATCGACGGCAACGCCGAGCCTTCAGGGCTATAGAGCTATGCAAGCGCGCATCGGAGCGATTGCAGATCTTTACGACCTGATATCTCAATCCAGCCGAGGCGAGACCATCGCTGTGAACGCATATTTGCGCGAAATCGCGAAGACCATGGCTGCGAGTTTACTTGGAAGCACTTCGGGCATCACTATCGAGGTCAAGGCCGAAGCGCTGGATATCGATTCTGATCGTGCTGTGCCGTTCGGTCTTCTGGTCAACGAACTGGCGACCAATGCCATCAAGCACGCTTTTCCCGGCGGGACAGGATGTGTTGTGCTCAGTGTGGAGAAAGCTGGAGACCAAATCGAACTGACCGTCGCCGATAATGGTGTTGGGATGAAGGACGCGGACCCGACGAAGATTCCGGAGAAACGAGGATCCGACTACGTGGCGATCTTTGTTCGTCAGCTTGGAGGCACCATCGTTGTCTCGGGATCTGAAGGAGCTGGAACAATTGTTAGGGTACGCTTACCCCTCCTTCAGGCCCTATCTGGGGGTGTCGAGCCTTTAGCTGCGTAATGCTGTAGGCGGCGCCCCAGATTTGCGGGGAACAGCAGACTACTAGCAGGTCCAATGTGGTCGTCCTAGCGGAACCATGCCTGAAGGATTGTACGGCTTTGGGCGGGCTCGCCCGCCACAAAAGCAATTCCGGCACCCTTTAAGGACCCGACGTTTGCGACCGGTTATCATACTCTGAACGAGGTTCTCCTCGTGCAACATGCTCGCGAGCAGCACGACGCCAATATGTAAGATGCAGAACTAGCGTCGCTGTGGCAAACAGCTCATGAAGTTCTCGAGCAGCGCTTTCAAGCCCATCGCCGCCGCTCGCTTGGATCGCACGTTCAATTGGTGCCCTTCTCTGTATGACGCCTTCTTCGGCGGAAGGTTCCGAAGAGACTAAAAATATCAAATAGAGATCGGCGTTCTCGTCTGCCGCCCGTTCCGGGCGGACTACACCATCAGTGCCGTCAGATATAGTTTTCGTACGGGACAGGGTCTAAAATCTTGTTGGCACATTGCTGTGCGAGATAGCACATCGCCGCAAACTCGAGGAGATCAGTCATGGTGAGCACTGTTGACAGGATCAAAGACATTGGGCCCCAGCCGCAAGCCTTCGACATTGAACGCGCGACAAAGGAAAACACAAATTACCGTTCGGTCGCCTGGAGCGGGCGCTATCTGCAAGTGACGCTAATGTCGATTCCCGCTGGCGGCGACATCGGCCTTGAAGCGCATCCGGAAACCGATCAGTTCCTGCGCCTCGACGCTGGCCGGGGCCGCGTACAGATGGGGCCCGCGAAGGATAGACTGACGTTTGAAAAGGAGGTGTCGGACGGTTGGTGTGTCCTCGTTCCGGCGGGGACCTGGCACAACATCACCAATATCGGCGCGACGCCAATGCAGGTCTATGCGATCTACGCGCCCGCCCATCATAAACCCGGCAAGGTGCACCCGACGGCGGCGGCTGCCGAGGCCGACAAGCATGACGAGCCAGCGGCCTGGTCAGTGCAGCCAAAACGTGCCCCCGATAAACACGGGTGACCGCAAGGCGCTTGACGACCTATTCATAGCGCAGTGCTTCGATGGGATCGAGCCGTGCAGCTTTGCGCGCGGGATAATAGCCGAAAAACATCCCGACCAACGCTGAGAACAGGAAGCCGCCAGCAATCGCGGACCACACGATGGGCGTTGGCCAACCGGCGACGAGGGAAATCACTTTGGAAGCAATGAGGCCGCCGATGATTCCGGCAATACCGCCCATGACGCTGAGCAGTACGGCCTCCGTGAGGAACTGCAGGAGAACATGCACGCGCCTTGCGCCGATCGCCATGCGCAATCCGATTTCGCGGGTGCGCTCTGTGACCGAGACGAGCAGAATGTTCATGATACCGATGCCGCCGACCAGCAGCGAGATAGAGGCGACGGCAGCCAGTAGATAGGACATCGTCTGGCTGCTGCTTTCGGCAGCGGTTGCGATCTGGCTGAGGTTGCGTACAGAGAAGTCGTTCTTGTCTCCTGGGCGGATTCGATGGCGCAGCGCCAGAGTGTGCGTGACTTCGTCGACCGCCTGCTGCACGAGGTCGGGACCCGCTGCCTGGACATAGATCTGATTGACGTATCCGGTTAGACGCGGCTGGATGCCGTAGGGATTGCCGATCGTGCCGTAGAGCGCATTGGCTTGACTTTGCTGGCTTGGGGCCGCGGCGCCAAGCACTTTGCGCTCGGCCGTGGTGAAGGGGATCATGATGAGATCGTCCTGATCGGTGCCGAAGCCTGACTGCCCCTTCGAGCCGAGTACGCCGATGACGCGCAGCGGCGTGTTCTTGACGATCAGCATGGCGCCAATGGGATTGGTGTATTCGCCGAAGAGTTGGTGCCAGACCGTCTGGCCGATCAGGACGACAAGCGCCGCGTCGGCTTCATCCGCATCAGAAATGCCGCGGCCATAGGCAATCTGCCAATTTGTTGTGGGGGGATAGTTCGGCGTTACGCCTTGTATGCTCGTTGTCCAGTTCTGGTTTCCGTAAAGAATTTGTCCGGACTGGCGGATCAGATAGCTCACTTGAGCGACGGATTTGTCGTCGCGCTGGATGGCCGCCGCATCGGTCACAGTCAGGGTTGACGCGCTTCCATATCCGCCGCGCGCACCGCCTGAAGTCGAGGCACCCGGAAGCACGACGATCAAATTCGTACCGAGGCGTTCAATCTGTTTTTTAACAGAGTCGTTGGCGCCCTGGCCCACATCGACCATGGCGATCAGCGCTGCGACACCGATGAAGACCCCAAGCATGGTCAGCGCGGAACGCATCTTGTTGCGGAAGATCGCTTGCAACGCCGCGGTGACGATCATCAGGCCAAAGGCGGCGGAGCCTGCCAGTCTGACCGCACCATCGGCTTGCGCGACCTTTGCCGGGCTGCCCTTGCCGCCTGCCTCGATCACGAGTGTTGGTACTGCCGCGGGCCGCTCATTGCGTCTGTCCGACTGGATCTTGCCGTCGCTCATCGTGACAATTCGGCCCGCATAAGCGGCGATATCCGCCTCATGCGTGACGAGCACAATGGTAAGGCCGCGCTCCCGGTTGAGCGCCGTGAGCGTATCCATGATGTCGTGCGAGGTGCGGGTATCGAGATTTCCGGTCGGCTCGTCGGCCAGCAGGATCGAAGGTGAATTGATTAGCGCCCGTGCGATCGCGACGCGCTGCTGTTGGCCGCCCGAGAGCTGGCCAGGTGTGTTGCGCTCGCGATCTGCCAGGCCGAGCAACTTCAGAGATTCGCGTGCGCGGGCCGATCGTTCTCCACCGGATACTGGCGATGCCGCATAGATAAGCGGCAGTTCGACGTTCTCTATGGCGCTGGTTCGCGCCAGAAGGTTGTAGCTCTGGAAGACGAAACCAAGTTTCTCGCTGCGGACGGCGGCGAGTGCGGTCTCCGACAGGCCCGCCGCATCGATGTCTTCAAGAAAATATTGGCCACTGGTGGGCCGATCCAGGCAGCCGAGGATCGCCATGAGAGTAGATTTGCCTGAGCCCGATGAGCCCATGATCGCCACGAACTCGCCGCGCGCGATCGTGAGATCGATGCCGCGCAAGGCGAACACGTCGACATCGCCGACATGAAACGTACGCGTGAGGTCACGCGTTCGGATCACCGGCACAGCCGTCCGGGCGAGCGTGGTCACGGCAGACGCATCGTCGGCCCGCCGTTCGTGGACTTGCGGCTTGGGCTGGTGGTGTCCGTGTGCTCAGAGACGATCACCCTGTCACCCTCCTTGACGTCACCCTTGAGGACTTCTGTAAAGGTGTCGTCATCCAGACCGGTTGCGATAGCCACGCGCAGCGGGCGGCCACCGCGCAGGACCCACACGCCCGGCGTCGGTCCCTGCTGAGAACTCGCCGAGGAAAGTCCGCCCGGAACATAGCGAATCGCGGCATCGGAGACACGCAAGACATTGTGCCGCTCCGCCGTGATCACGCGTACGGTCGCCGTCATTCCAGGTTTCAGGAGCAATTGCGGATTGGCCGCCGTAACGACGACATCATAAGTTATGACGTTCTGCACCGTCTGCGGCGCCTGGCGGACTTGGCTCACCGCGCCTTCGAAAGTCTTGTCGGGATAGGCTTCCACTGTGAATCGCGCCTTGTCACCGGCATGTACGCTCCCGACGTCGCTTTCGCTGACACTTGTATCGACCTGCATTTTGGAGAGATCGGTAGCGATCAGGAACAGCGTCGGCGTCTGAAAGCTCGAGGCGACCGTCTGCCCTATCGTCACGTTGCGAGACACCACGATCCCGTCCACGGGCGCAACGATATTGGTATAGCCAAGATTGACGATTGCCGCGTCCAACCCCGCCTGGCGCTGGTCGATCGTGGCCTGATCCACCGCAACCTGCGCGCGCGCCTGGTTGAGGGCGTTGACCGCGACGTCATAGCTATCGCGCGAGGTCGCATTCTGCGTTCTCAGATTCGCGTAGCGCCGCTCGTTGATCAGCGCGTAAGCAAGGTCGGCCTGATCTTTCTGACGTTGTGCTTTGGCGGTCGCGACGCCTGCCTTGTTCTGTTCGACGATCGTTTGATAAGGGCGTGCGTCGATTTTCGCGCACAATTGACCCTTTTTTACCCTGGTATTGAAATCGCAATCGATCTCCTGGATTACGCCGGAGACGTAGCTGCCGACGGTGATCGTCAACACCGGATTGACCGAACCGGTCGCCGTGACCGCGCGCGTGACGTTGCCCCGCGAAAGCGGTGCCGTGACGTAGCCGCCCGTTGCGCTCGATCCGAAGGTCCACCACGCCACCACGGCGGCAAGAATGAGCGCGGAAAGTATGGCAAGCGATATCATAGAGTGGGCGCGAGCCGCCCCGATGAGATCCGAGAACCGGCCGGTGATAGAGTCTGGCGATCGGACACCCGGAAGTGAATGGCCGGGGTTATTCGCATCCATAGCAGGAAGCATCCGCAGCTTCGGGAAAACTCTCATGCGAGATCATGGTCGCACGAGAAGCATGAGAATGATGACAACGTTCAAAATTGTGCCAATTACCCCCGACCCCGTAGCTTACCGCGGCAAGGTGCGCGACTGTCGAGTTGGGCGAGACGCCTTCACGAAGTTGCGACATTTCAAAGCCTCATGTCCGCGCGCACTAAAGTTGAATAAATAGCGGCTCGCAGCTCAAATAGCCTTGACGCAAATCAACCCTTCCTAAAGCCATACGTTGACCGTATTTGAGATCGTTCAGCGTTCGGCAAGCGGTTTCGATCGTTAGGCCAAGATAGTCACCAATATCTTGCCTGCACATTGGGAGCCTGTGCTCCCCTTGGTTCGCAGTACTTGGTGCTCCGCCATCTTCGCCAAAAAAAGGTCGCCACACGTTCTTTTGCACTCCGGCGACCGAGAATGACCATCTGCACCTGGGCACAAAACGATCAGCGCGAAACCAATGCTAGCTGATGGCCACTTGATTTGTATCAAGACGGCCCTCGTCTCCTCGATATTTCATTGTGCTGATGATGATTAGGCGCCGAACGGATTGTGAGTTCTCACATTCGGTGGATGTAAGGAGATATTTCGATGAAAGCGTTTATCACGACGGCCACGGCGGCTCTTCTCTTGCTTGTGCCGGCGGCGTTTGCCGCGGACCGAAAGCCCGATACAGCAGCCCCAAAAAAGACCGCACAGGAAACCACTCAATCTGTTCACCCGCGTGCCAAAGCAAGGACTGGGACGCACAGCCGCAACCCTGCAACGCCGATTGCGCCCGCTGCCCAGATTCAGGCGCGCAATCCGGCGATTTGGAACAATCCCAACGTGCATGTTGCCAATCCGCGTTGGTTGCGCGGCGACCGGCTGCCCACCCAGTACCGGCAGAGCCGGTACTATGTGAATGACTGGCAGCAGCGCGGATTTCGCAAGCCGCCAAGGGGCTACCGCTGGGTTCATGACGACAACAACAACTTTTTTCTCGCTCTGATCGCAACGGGAGTGATCGCTGAAGTCGTCAACCAGAACGATCGTGATCAGCAATGGCGGCAGCACTATTCGCGCAGATACACCTACAACGATGATGTGTATTACCAGAGCTGCCGCAACGCGCCGGATCCTGCGGGCGCCATCGTGGGTGGGTTGATCGGCGGGCTTCTTGGAAACGCCGCCGGACACGGCGGTACCGGGGCGACGCTCGCCGGTGTGATATTCGGTGGGGCTGTGGGCGCGGCCTTGACGAGCAACATGGACTGCGAAGACCGCAGTTACGCCTATCGGACATATTACGATGGCTTCAACTCGGGCCGCGCGAATCGCAGCTACGCATGGCGCAATCCGCAAAACGACCATCACGGCGACTTCCGCGTTCGATCCTATTACAACGACCCGTACGGTTTCCGCTGTGCCAACTTCACCCAGGTGACTTACATCCAGGGCCGCTCATACAACGCCAGCGGTAGAGCCTGCCGTCAGCCGGATGGAACGTGGGCCGTCGTGAACTAGCAACATTCGTCATGGCGCGCCTGATACCCAGCGGGCATGCCTTTGATGAAGGAGAGGAAAATCGAAATGACAACTGTTCGAACGATATTTCTCTCTTCGAGCTAGCTGTTAGTTGCGCATGTTTCCGAGATCTTCGGTGGCATGGTCAATCTTCCTCTTGTGTTGCCTCCGCGCCGCTGACCGGCAAGGGTCTTGCCGCTTTCTCTGTGAGTCCGCTGTTCGCGGAGAGATTTTCCTTCGCTAGAAAACCCGCGAACAGATTGGCAAGCGGCATGTTGTCAACTGTGATTGGCAGGTCGTTGGGGTGGATGAATTCGTCGGCGAACCATGGATAGAGCTTGGGCGAGAATGCTTCCCTGATCCATTCTATGAGACGGCGCACTCGCAGGATACGATTTCCCTGCGGATGGTATGTCAGCCAGATGTCGAACTCCCATCGGATGAGTTTGCTAGGATCGTCATCGCGGCGAATGTCGATCGGCACGACGGGCGCGCCCATGGCATTGGCATAGGTGGGAAGCGCCCCAATCCCCGCTCCCTTCGCTGTCGCCCAATAATGAGCGCTGGAAACGTTGCTCTGGAACGACACGATGTCTTCCATCGCAGCGCCGGGAAAGACGCTGTCCCAATAGGTGTCCATCTCAGCCTGCGGCGATACCTGCAGCACGATGCGATGCTTGGCGTAGTCCGACTGAGTCTTCGGCCTTCCATGCATGTCGATATAGGATTTCGACGCGAAAGGCATGGAATGCAGTCGGCCGAGCTTAACCACTTTCAAGTCATTGTTCTGAGGACGCTCCAGCTGCACGCCAACATCGGCTTCGGAGCGTAGGATGTCGGCCGGTGACATCGCGCAATGCATCTCGACCAAAAGCTTTGAATAGGTTCGCTGGAACTCGATCAGACGCGGCCCGACCCAAAAGGTGCCCAATCCTTCCGTAACGGCGAGCTTCACACGACCTTCGATAGCTTTTTCCGATTGGTCGCGTGCACGCACCATTCCGAAATAGGCTTGTTCCATCTTTTGCGCGGCCTCGAAAATCCGTTCGCCTTCGAGCGTTAAATGGACACCGTATGCGTCGCGCGTTGCCAGGGTGACGCCGCAGTGCCGTTCGAAATCTTTGAAGCGGTTTCGAATGGCATTGAGTGACATTTTCAGGGGCGTGCATGCAGCGCGGAAACTACCCTGCCGCACAATCTCCAAGAAAACGCGCGTCCCATCCCAATCTGGGTTCATTTGCGCTTTCTTGGGTGATGCATTTGACTGAACACCCCTTGCCGATCTTGTCTGCACTGGTTCCGCGACCCCTAGCGCTAGTCTGCCTCAGTATTCACGACTTCTGGCGGTTCGTCAGGGGTTATTCGGGGCGAAAATGATATGACGATGCACGCGCGCGACGCGAACTTCAGGCAGCCGAAGCCGGGTGGCCAGATATGCCGACATGATATCCTCGACCTTGACATTGCAAACCTAAGCAAACGCTTCGTCATCTTCACGCCGAGCGGCGAGATGATCAAAGAACTCGTGGAACTAGGCCGCCGCGAGATTGGTACAGTAGCACCCGCAGAGCTTGTTGAACGTGCGGTAACCCACAACCCCGATAATCTATGGGCAGTCGCCAGACGCAGCCGGTTCGACGCAGCGAAGCCCAAAGCTGAGGGATTTTTCGCGTTTCTGATGCTCAACGCCGAGGGCCTGCGTCGCGTCGGTGATGGCACCTTTAACGGTGCCAACCCAGATTTCGCGCTTCTATCGGCACAGAACGAAAGGCCTGCTGGCATCTACGCGTGGGCCGTGTGTGCGCCGCGCGGAATGACCGCGGCGTTACCACTGGTAATGGAGAAAATCTCTACGCCGCTCTACCGTAAGGCGAACATGTATACCAATGCCGCTACGGAAGAGGGCGCTCGCTTCTTCGAGGCCATTGGTTTGAAGCGAGGCGCCGTGATTCACGGCCATGCCCATCCCAAAATGTTCTGGCTCGATAGGTCGGGGCTTTCCGACGAACCAGCTTATGACACCTATTCGGTCTCTCAGCCGGAGAAGCGGATCGGCATAAGCGTGGTGCGAACGATTGACGATTTGATGCGTGTCTTTGCGATCCGTAGCGCCGTCTACATGGCCGAACAGCATTGCCCTTACGAGGAAGAGTTTGACGGTAATGATTTCTGTGCGACCCATCTTCTCGGCTATGTCGGAAACGAACCTGCCGGATGCATGCGGATTCGTTGCTTCGCTGATTTTGCGAAAGTGGAACGTGTGGCGATCCGCAATGAGTTTCGCAATACGAGACTGGTGCAAAGACTTATCCGGGCTTCGATCGCGATTTGCCGCGCTAAGGGTTATCGTAGGCTTTACGGGCAACCCAGATCCGATCTGTTGCGGTTCTACAGCCGCTTCGGATTCCGTACTTTCGATGGGGCTAAAACGTTGCGCTTCTCGGACGTGGACTACGCAGAGGTCGTGCTCGATCTAGACCGGCAGGCAGACGCTTTGCAGATTGGTGTAGACCCTTATGTGCTTATCCGCCCCGAAGGCCATTGGCACAAGCGGGGCATCCTTGAACGCTCCGCGGAACGCAAGCTGAAAGTCGCCCCGGACAAGTTGCCACTTTAGAAGTGGCGCGTTCGGTCAGGCCGTGCGCTCCAACTCTATGATTATGCTTCCTCATGCTGCCCCAGCGAGATGATCGGCACTTCCGCCGCCGACGTGACGGTGTGCGATCTGCCGGCCAGTGTTTAATAGAGTGCCGGCTTTAGCAGCGCCGGTATCGTCCAGGCGTTCTTCTCTGCCGATTGCGTCTGACGCCTTTCGTTCGCCAGATGGTTTCACTCACCGTCTCTATCGGATCATGGGACAAAGAGCCCGAGCCTGCGTGGCTCCCTCCAGATATCGTGGAATCCAATATTCGAAGAGTGAGTTTGAGCTTTCCCTCGCTGTCTTCTGCAATGTTCTGCAGAGCGCGATAGACGCTTTCTATTAGATCCGGAACGTCGGTCGCCGACATTTTGTTTGAGGAAATATAGACCGTAACGAGCTCGGTGGTCAGTGCAGCAAGCATCGCTGGGCTGACGGTGTCGGCCGGCATGGCAGTCGAGTTCTGGCGAAATTGGTTTTGCCAGCGGCAGGCTGATCGACAGAGAATGCCAAAATAGGGCTCCTGAGACAGATCCAATACAATTTGCAAACGGCCCCCCTTTCGTTCGTCTGCTGCGCGACACGGCACAGATGACGATTGGGACCACGCTACCGGCGGGTTGGGGGTTTGCCGTGGTCAGTAGAAAGCTATGGGTGTGCAGTTTTCTGCACACCCCCTTTTATGTGACAAAGAATGCAGGCCCGCTCGCAGATATTGCGCGCCAGCGCACATCTGCCGATGATCTCGGCAGAGCGTGGAGATGGCTGTGGGCGATGAAGAACAGGGTCAACTGATCCGGCTGGCTAGCGATATCGTGATTGCCTATGTGAGCAACAATCCGGTCCCGGCCACCGAGCTCCCAGGGGTGATCAAAACCGTGCACTCGGCGTTGGGTTCATTGATGGTTGGCGGCGATGCAGGACAACTTCTTAAGCCCGCCGTGCCGGTAAAGAAGTCGATTACCGCGGGTTACATCGTCTGCCTTGAAGACGGCAAGAAGCTCAAGATGCTCAAGCGATATTTGCGGACCCGCTACAGTCTCAGCCCCGAAGAATATCGGGCCAAATGGGGTCTGCCTGCCGATTATCCCATGGTCGCGCCCAATTACGCCGCGCAGCGCTCAGAATTCGCCAAGAAAATTGGGCTGGGCCACCGCAAAACCGCGACTCGCGGCCGACGGCGCGCCTAAGGCGCTATAGGCGGCGCAGATTTCCGCCAGTCATGGGGGAGGGGGTATCTCCCCCTGTTGCAGAATTCCCTCAACCTTTGACGCCACAGCTTCGAGCTTTATGAGGGCGCGACGGATTTTGCGTGGATACTGGCGGGATGTTCTTTCGCAGCGCTGGCGCGCGATTGCGCCAAAGCCGATTAAGCGATGTCCGATCCTGCGTTCGCCACACACAACCCGTCAGGGCGAGGGCTGCGTTAGAGCTTGTGCATTTTCATCTTTCTCCAAAACAAAAGCTGTCATCCCCGGCGAGGCGCGCAGCGCCGAGGGCTTCGCTCGGCCGGGGATGACAATTGGGGGAATGGCCCAAAACGCAGAAAACCCGCGGCTTTCGCGGCGGGTCTGGATTTCGGGCGCAATTCGAGAGTTGGGAGTTTTGTACACCACCACCGTTACGC
>JANWJQ010000105.1 GCA_025451875.1 Rhizomicrobium sp. | reverse complement strand
GTCATCGCCATGCGCCTGCGCGGAAAGCACAAGCCGACGTTTACCCCGCACATGGATTGCGGCGACAACGTCATCGTCATCAACGCCGATAAGATCCTGCTGACGGGCGATAAGCTCCGCCAGAAGACCTATTACCACCACACCGGTTACATCGGCGGCATCAAGGAACGTACCGCTGGCCGCATCATGGCAGGCAAGCACCCGGAACGCGTCGTTGAAAAGGCCGTGGAACGCATGCTTCCGAAAGGCCCGCTCGGCAAGCGCCAGATGTCGAACCTGCGCGTCTATGTCGGCACCGACCACAAGCACGAAGCGCAGCAGCCGGTGAAGCTGGATGTTGCCGCGATGAACCCCAAGAATACCAACTTCAAGAAATCGAAGGCGGCTTAATCCATGGCTGATGAAGTCAAGAATTTCAGCGATCTGAAATCCACGCTGATCAAGGCGAAGCCTGCGGGCAGCGACGAAGCCGGCGAAGCCCCCAAGGCCAATCGCGATGCGAAGGGCCGCGCTTATGCGACCGGCCGCCGCAAGAACGCCATCGCGCGCGTCTGGATCAAGCCGGGCCGCGGACAGATCGTGGTCAACGGCAAGGAAGAGAAGATCTACTTCGCCCGTCCCGTTCTGCGCATGATCCTGCGCCAGCCGCTGATCGCGGCGGCGCGTGACGGCCAGTTCGACGTCATCGTGACGGTGAAGGGCGGCGGTTTGTCCGGCCAGGCCGGCGCCGTGCGTCACGGCATCTCGCGTGCGCTGGTGGCTTACGAGCCGACCTTGCGCGCGGCGCTGAAGCCGGGCGGCTTCCTGACCCGCGATTCGCGCGTCGTCGAGCGCAAGAAGTACGGCCACCCGAAGGCGCGCCGCAGCTTCCAGTTCTCGAAGCGCTAATCGACGCATCGATTGTTCAAACGGAAAAGGGCGCTGCGAGGCGCCCTTTTTCGTTGGTAGGGTCCGGCATGGCGATTCAACCGACTGCAAACGCGCCAAGATCCATCGTCATCGTCGGCGGCGGCTTCAGCGGCGCGCTATTCGGGCTGAAGCTGCATCGTGCGCGCCCCCACTGGCGCATCGCCATCGTGGAGCCGAAGAAGCGCATCGGGCGCGGTATCGCCTATGGCGCCTGCGATCCCGAGCATCTGCTGAACGTGCCGGTGAGCCGCATGGAGATCGGGCTGGTGCCCGGCTTCGCGGAATGGCTCGCGCCGCGCAATCAGGAGATTGCGGACGCGCTGTCGGAAAGCGGCGGCGATCTGCCGTCGGCCTATGTGCCGCGCCAGATGTTCGGCGATTATATCGAAGAGCGCGTCGGCGAAGCGCTCTCCGCCAAGGCGCGTACTGGCCTCACATCCATTCGCGGCGAGGCCGTGCGCTTGCTGGATGGTGCGCGCGGCGTATTGCTGACCGACGGGCGTGAGATCCATGCCGACATCGTGGTGCTGGCGATGGGCAATCTGCCGCCGCGACCGCCGGGCGGCCCCGATCGCTGGCTTTACGACACAGGCTTCTTCATTCCCGATCCTTGGGCACGCGACGCGTTCGATGGCGTCGAACCGGAAGAACCCATTCTTCTGATCGGCGCAGGCCTCACGACAGTCGACATCGTATTGCGGCTCGCGCGCGCGGGACATCGCGGAAAGATGCTAGCCGTGTCGCGGCGCGGGTTGAAGCCGCTTCAGCACAAAGCCGGCGGTGCATGGGGCGAGTTCCTTCACGACAAAATACCGGCGCGGCCTTCGGTGCTGGCGAAGCTCATTCGTGATGAAGTCGCCAAGGCGGACGCAAAAGGCGTTCCATGGCAACGCGTGTTCGATGCCGCGCGCCCCGCTGTCGCCAGCGTGTGGCATCACTGGGACGAGCGTGAACGCCGCCAGTTCCTGCGCCATTTGCGCGTGCGCTGGGACATTCATCGCCATCGTGTCGCCCCATGCATCGGCGATGCGTTGGAAGCGTTGCAGGCGAAGGGCCAGTTGGAAATCGTCGCAGGCCGCATCGCCGGTTATCAGGAATTGGGTGATGAAGTCGAAGCCGGGATCCATCTTCGCGGCGGCGGCGCGCGCAAGTTCAAGGCCGGGCATGTCGTGAACTGCACCGGCCCCGGCGGCGATTTCGACCGTATCGCCATTCCGCTGATCGCTGACCTGCGCGAGCGCCGGCTGGCGATGGCCGATCCCCTCGGCGTAGGCCTGGAAACGAACGATTGCGCGGTCCGCGATGCGACAGGCAAGCCGTCATCCTGGCTGTTTGCCTTGGGGCCGCTGACGCGCCCGACCTGGTGGGAAATCACGGCGGTGCCGGAGATCAATGTCCAGGTCGACCGCCTCGTGGCCCAATTGACCAGCGCCACGCCGGCACCCAGCCTGACCGCCGCGGATTTCCTGGGAATGGGCGAGGGCATCTAGCCCAATCCTTCAAATTTTACGATTGGGATTCATCGGCCCTGAAGCGGTGGGCCGGGATACTGGGCCGTCGCCCCGAGTGCGCCGCATGATGCCGGCAACTGCCCTTCGCCAAAGCAATCCGGAAGAGAGCGTCCCGGAGAGAAGTTCTGTCGTGCCGATCGCTTTCGCGGACATCGAGAGCGAACGCGTGCGGGCGGTTTATGAGGCCTGGTTGCGCTGGCGCGGCGCGCGGCCGATGCCGACGCGTAACGAAATTTCGCTGCGCGATCTCGGCAATGCGGCGGCGAATATCAGTCTTGTGCATGCCATGCCGCAGCAAAGCGACTACGAGTTTCGCGTCATCGGCGACGCGCATATCCAGGCCTATGGCGTGAACTTTCAGGGCCGGCGCATGAGCGACGCGCTGAGGTTCTCGCCACGTCACGGCAAAATTCTGAAAGCGTCTTATGATATGGTTTGCGCAATGCGCCGGCCTTACGCGTTTCGCGGCGTCGTGGGGCGCGATGCGCCCAAAGCGCGCTTCGTCCGGTTCGAGACCTGCTATCTGCCGCTGGGCCCTTCGCCGGACGAAGTCGATTACGTTATCAATGCCGCGTTCTATACGCCGCGCGATGGCGGATGGGATTGATCAGGCCGCCGCGGTTGCCGTGCCGCTCTTGGGATCGGGGCCATACTGGTTGGGACCGACCGTTCCCGGCTGCGCCCACAGATAGATCAGCACGATCGCGATCACGAGCTCGGCAAGATTGATCAGCCAGCCGATCGAGAAGAAGAACAACAGAAAGCCAACCGCGCCTATCGGACCGGAAATGACGAACAGCAGCGCCATGATCCAGTTAAGCGCCGCCAGGATCACCCAGATCCAGACAAGCTGACCGTTTTTACCGGTGTCCTGCAGCCGGCGTGCGCCGAGACCGGCCATCGGCAACAGAAGCCCCAGGCCGACGACGGCGCTGAGAAGGCCTGTGTGGATGATGCCGTCGATGATGGCCGCGGCGAGAAACACGACAAAGCACGCAAGGACGAAATACCAGAACTCCTGCCGGCGAACGCGGCCGGCCATGTCGAAATAATGCTCGGTGACGTTGCGGCGAAAGTTTTCGATGATGACTTGCGGATCCATGGTCGCTCCCCTTCGATGCGGCTGCGGCGCATGGGCGCCGCGCCGGATTCGCGCGTGGAAAACCAGCTAATTCCCTGTATTAAAACAAGTCAATGTTGGCCGATCACATAGGCAGGGCATAACACCGGGCATGGTTTCCAAGGTTTTCATAGATGGCGCGGCGGGAACGACGGGCCTTGAGATTCGTGAGCGGTTGGCCGCGCGGACGGACCTTGAACTCGTCCAGATTCCGGATGCCGACCGCAAGGACGTGCGCGCGCGGCGCGAGGCGCTGAACGACAGCGATCTGGTGATCCTGTGCCTGCCGGATGAGGCGGCCATCGAAGCGGTAGGCATGATCGAGCGAAATGACGTTCGCGTCATCGACGCGTCGACTGCGCACCGCACCGCGCCCGGATGGGTTTACGGCTTTCCGGAGATGGAGAAGGATCAGCGCGCGAAGATCGCCGCGTCCACACGTGTCGCCAATCCGGGGTGCTATCCGACCGGCTATCTGGCGCTGGTGCGCCCGCTGATCCGCGCGGGGATTATCCCGAAGGATTTTCCGCTGACCGTGAACGCTGTGTCCGGCTATTCGGGCGGCGGCAAATCGATGATCGAGGAATTCGAGAAGAAGGATTCGCCCGCCTACGTTGAGACTGTCGTGCGGACCTATGCGCTGACGCTCGCGCATAAGCACGTGCCGGAGATGAAAGTGCATGCCGGCACGACACATCCCCCGGTCTTCGCGCCAAGCGTGGGACGCTACTATCGCGGCATGATCGTGGAAGTACCTCTTCAGCTCTGGGCATTGCCGGGCAAGCCGACGGTGTTCGATATCTATAAAACACTGGGCGAAAGCTATCGTGGCGAGAAACTTGTCCAGCTTGCTTCCTTCGACAAAATCATGGATGCGAAGAAGGCCGCGCTCGAAGGAAGGCCCATTTCGTCTTCGGCTCTCGACATGCTGATGCCCCCCAAAAACATCGACGCCGAGATGCTCAAACTGACGAACGGCATGGAACTGTTCGTGTTCGGCAACGACAAGACGCAGCAGGCGCGGCTGGTGGCGGTGCTCGACAATCTGGGCAAGGGTGCAAGCGGCGCGGCCGTTCAGAACATGAATATCATGCTGGGACTTCCCGAAACCACGGGGCTGGTCTGAATGTATCGTCCATCTGCTTTTGCGGTGGACGATGCTTCCGTTCTGCACGACGTCATCCGCAATCGCGTGTTCGCGACGATTGCGGCGGTCCGTGATGGCGCGGTGGTCTTCGCTTATGCGCCGTTGATACTGGACGCGGAGAACGGTGGACTTGGCGGCATCCGATTTCACCTCGCCATCGGCAATCCGCTTGCGAAGCTGGAAAATGGCGCGCGCGTTTCGATGAATCTGATGGCCGCGGACGCTTATGTCTCGCCCGACTGGTATCGCAAGCTTGTCACCGTGCCGACCTGGAATTACATCGCCGTGGAAGGCGAGGGCGCGGTGCGGCGCACCTCGCGCGAGGAATTGCGCAAGCTGGTGGTCGATCTTTCGGCCCAGGAAGAAGAAAAGCTTTTGCCAAAGCCGCCATGGCTGATCGACAAGGTGCCGCCGGCGCGAACCGAAGCGTTGCTCAATGGCATTGTGGGTTTTTCGCTTTCGTTCGAGCGTCTGCAAGGCAAGTTCAAGCTCTCGCAGGACAAGAGCCAAGACGATTTTGACGGTGCGATTGACGGCCTGGAGGCGCGCGGCGATGCCGCGAGCCTTGCTGTGGCGCGAGCGATGCGAAGGGTGGGGAAATGATCCGGTCTATTGCTATCTGCGTGGTGCTACTGGCGGGCAACTCTGCATTCGCTGCCGACTACCTGCCGCCGCCGGGCGATGCCTGGGCGACGCATACGGAAGCGCAGGAAGGCTTTGATGCCGCGAAGCTTAAGGCGGCTATCGATTTCGCCATGGCACATGAGACCAAGCTGTCGCCGGATCTGGACGGCGTGATCGACCAGCGCGATCAGCGCATCACCATTCCGCTGCAATTCGCGGGACCGTTCGGCGATCCTATAGGACCGCTGACCGTGCATGCGCCCGCGAATGGCATTGTTATCCGGCATGGCTATATCGTGGCGGAGTGGGGCGACACGCATAAAGTCGACATGGCGCATTCGGCCACCAAGACATTCCTGTCATCCGTCGCCGGTGTGGCGTTCGACAAGCACATGATCCGCAACGTGAACGACCGTGTGCTGGATTATGTGCATCCCTCGCCGGATTTCGAACTGCCGCACAACCAGCCGATCACATGGGACGAGATGCTGCGCCAGACATCGGGCTGGATCGGCACGATGTGGGGCAAGCCCTGGTGGGCCGACCGTCCGGGCGAGCATCCGTGGACCGAGCTGGCGAAAGGCCCGCCTCCGGTCGGCAAGGAATGGAAATACTCCGATGTGCGCGTGAACGCGCTGGCGCTCGCACTCACCTATCTGTGGAAGCGCCCACTGCCGGATGTGCTCAAGCAATATGTGATGGACCCTATCGGCGCCTCCGACACGTGGCATTGGGAACATTATGACAATGCGTTCGTCACCATCGATGGTCAGCGCATCGCGGTGCCGCCGGGCGGCGGACATTGGGGCGGCGGCATGTTCATCTCCGCGCGCGACCTGGCGCGCATGGGGTTGCTCGGGCTGCACAACGGCAACTGGGACGGAAAGCAGATCCTCTCGCAACGCTGGGTGAAGATGGCGCGCACGCCGACCGGGCCGGAGCCGACTTACGGCTACATGAACTGGTTTCTGAACACGGACCGCAAGATGTATCCCGCGGCGCGCGAGGACTGCGTGACCTTCCTCGGCAATGGCGACAATGTCGTGTTCATCGACTACCAGCACGACATGGTCGCGGTCGTGCGCTGGATCGACGACAAACAGAAGGCGGAGTTTGTCAGGCTTCTTGAGGAGAGCCTAACGCGTTAATCGATGCGGCGGCCTGCTCGATGCGGTGGCGCGTTCGTCTTTCAGACCGTATTCTTGTCAGCTTCCGGGCACCAAGGCGCTCAAAGCGCCGCTCATGGTGTTTGAGTTTGTCACGGTCTTTGTCGATGTCGAGGACGTGGCAGTCTGGCTACCGTTGCTATCCTGCCCGGCTGAAACGACGCTGCCTGATGAGTTGTTGACAATAATGCAGGTCGAATTCGCCGTGGCTGACGCGGTACCGCCGCCGCCGCCGCAGACGAGCGTCTGTCCAGACGTTGCGGAAGAACCATTGTTCGATACCGAGCCGTCCATCTGCGCCATGACAACCGCCATGGTGTTCTGATCGTGGGCCGGAGGGCTCCAGGGTTCCTGATTGAGACCGGGCTGCGCAAATGCCGGCAGTGGTGCAATGAGGAGGGCTGCAGCACACGCGGCGATACGAATTTTCGAGTATGCCATGGCCTGATTCCTTTAAAAAAAAGCAGGAGGGAGGAGGCTGTATCTCCCTCCTGCAGTAAGGTCGCCGTCAGTTCGTTGGGGCAGGAGCGGTGACCTTGATGTTGAGGTTGTTGCCCACCGCGGTCGCCGCAGAGTTGACGATCGGGTGACTCAACGAACCAAGGTTGGTGTAGTCGTTGAGATTCACGCAATCCACGGTGGATGTGGCGTTGACATTGGCATAGGCCACCTGCGTGAAGTCGCCGATCAACATGGCGTCCGCCGGCGTGACTGCATCCACCTCGATGTTCGCGTTGTTGCCGACAGCGGTCGCATTGCTGTCAACAGACGCGTTGAGGATGTGGCCCACGTCGGATTCCGCCGTGACGGTCGACGGCGTGATGATGCCATAAGCACCACCGAGCGCTACGGCCAGTGCAGCCGAGAGGCCAGTGTTGCCAGGATCCGGCATGCTGGGCGCTCCGCCGATAGAGCTGGAGAAGCCGCCAAACAGGACCTGAGCATCATGCACCTGCGTGCCGACGTCGCTGGTGATCGACTGGTTGTTGCCAACCGCCGTCGCCGCACTCGCGACCTGCGGAAGCTCCGTCAGAGCATCGAAGGTCTGCGATCCCGCAACCGTTACCGGGATGTCGGTAAAGTCGGCCTGGAACGAGAGGGCGTTTCCGCTCTCGTTGACGGCGCCCGTAACAGCAGACGATGAGCCGCTGAGGTCGCCGCCTAAGGTTGCGGGAGGCGAGCTGAAGTCACCGGTGATGGGATCATAAGGGCCAGACCAATTGACATCGAAGCTGACCGTCCCGTTACCGGCCTGTGTCGGCTGGTTGTTGTAGATGCCATCGACGGTTGAGGTCGCCGACACGTCACCGATCATCAACTGGAGCTTCTCAAGATCGACAAGTCCGGTCGGATCGATGTTCGTCGTCACGTTCGCGTTCACGTTCACGTTCGTGTTGACGTTTTGGTTCCAGTTCCAGTCGACGTTGTCGAATGCGAACGCCGACGAACCAAACGTCAGCGCCGATGCGGCAACTCCGGCCAGAAGAGCCATTCTGCTATGCATACGCATTGATCATTCTCCTTTGCTTTGGGTTGCGAGCCGATCCAGTTGCTTGGCCATGTGATCCGTCTGCGTGAGAGAGCACTTCTGCTCGGATGGCAGATGGAGGAAGTCCGTCATGATCTGGTAAACAGCCATCTCAACAACGGATCGGACGCCGAGCTGGAGCGGCTCGTTTTTGATTTTCCCGGCGTCAAACTCGACTAACGTGTTACCAAAGAAGCGAAAAACATTGGCATCCACTTCGTAGCCATAGATCTGCTTCTGAAGGCTGGTGATGTAGCTCACGGAGAAGTTTCGTGAGTTCACGACGCGCAAATCGAGTGCGACGTTGATGACGACCATCTTCACACCGCCCCCGATGCCCTCTATGGCGAGGCTCGCCCCGCCACTGACGATGTTGTAATTCAGCTCCGTCAGCGCACCCATCACGATGAAGTCGCTGGCCGGTATTCCGGTGTAAGCGGAAAGCGGTCTGGAAAGCCGGCCCTGCTCCGCAAGTTTTACTTCCGCAAGCGGAATGCGCAGATCGCTGCGTTCGACGAGATTCGCCTTTCCGGTCTTTCCCAGTGCGCTGATCACCATTTCCGTCACGCCTTGCGTGAGCTGGTGCCCGTTGGCGGTGTAGTTCACCTGACCGGTCTTGTCGTCGATTTCGCCCACCGCGAATGTGGGCAGATTGTTGCCAGAGACTTTTGCCAGATCCTCGAGACATTGGCTGTAAGGCGTTTCGTTGCTCGTGACCGGGAAGCTATAAAGCGGATCGACGCCGTTTTTTCCGAGCAGCTCTTGTCCCGTACAGCCACTCAGAAGCAACGCGACGAGCGGTGTCAGAACAGTGATCTTTTTTGCGTTACTAAGCACCGACCCGCTCCCGTTTTCACGAGAAAATGATAACGCCGCGTGCGGGGATGTCGTGTGCTCCGAAGTGGTAGCGAGCAAAGCAGAATCGCTGCTTGGGTCTAGCCCGATGGGAGCTCAGCGAATTCATACGCAATCGGATAACTAAGGAGAGGTACGTCGACTGGCGATATGGCGGGAAGTTCGCTTGTATGATTGAAAGATCGACGGAAAGACGAAGCGGAGGGCCGGCGTATGAGCGGAGGCACAAATGAGCACCGTTTCAGATATTGTCGCCCGTTGCTGGGCGCGGCCGTCTTATCGGCTTGCGCTTTGAGCGGTCCCTACGCCTTTTCCCAGGCGCTGAATAACCAACCATGGGGTTTCAGATCCGGTTCGGTGATCAGTCCCGCCGGGCGTCAACTTCTTCTGGACGAGACGCTGTTCGGCATTCATCCGCGACACGTCATGATTGGACCGGACGGCTCTGTCTTATTCGTCACTAAGGGACCCGGTGGCGTCGCGATTGCAACCGATCAGGCGGGGAACAGTTTCGCCGGGGCGCTTCGGAACTGGAGTCCCTTCTTCTCAACTCCGGCCTATGGCGGGGGGTGGGTGTATGACCAGGAAGATGCAGGCTCTATGCTGACGACAATGTCGATCAGCGACTGGACGTCCGCCGTGGCCCCCGGTTATGAGCCGATCTTCGCCAACCTTCTGCTGCCGCAAGGGCAAAACACCGTGAACGCTTGGACCTGGCAGGTGTACTGGCTCTCGGACTACGGACCTGTCTTCTATAAGAACATCCCCAAACCCGTCAGGAAATCGCCGGAAACACCGTAAGCGTTGGAAATGCTCATTGCCTGAAGCTCGATGATGTTCCAATCGTATGCGATCAACGCGATGGCAAGGATGGCCGCCACGCCGACACCGCGGTGCAACGCCCAGATTGCTGCTTGCGTGCGGTTCATCACATGCGTTTTGCGAAGGATGCTCTTGAGATGAACCTTGACGGTCGCTTCGGTAATATTGAGGCGGTTGGCAATCCTCTTGTTGGAGTCTCCATCAACAAGACAGCGGAGGATTTCGAGTTCGCGCTCAGACAAATCCGACATCAGGGTTTGGCCATTCGATCTGACGTCCGTGCCACCGCTTGACGACAGGTATCGCGCCAAAGGCGAGGGGAAAAGCTTTTCACCCAGGAGAATGAGCTTGAGAGATTCCAGCAGGATGTCGCCGCTAACGCTTTCGAGAATGATGCCATCTGCAGCGGCGGAGAACGCAAGCGCGAGTTCGGAAGGATCGAAATTTCTCGATAGCAGTGCAACGCGTGCATCCGGCAGATGACTTCGCAAGCTTGCAATGCGGATGCTCAGGTTGTCCTTGATTTCAGAGAGCTCGATCAGGACGGCGTCAAAGCTGCGTCCACCTCTCACAAGGCCTTCCAATACCTCCAGATTGGAGGCGTCGGACACTTGATACGCGGCGTCTCGCGCAAGAAGGCTGGCTAAGCCGGCGCGAAACAAGGCATTGGAATGCACCACCGCGATGGCGGTGCCCTGGTTATTAGTCGACATCTGAGACCCCGAAGGTTCATGCCCCTATTCCCCTGCTAATTTTCCGGCGCTGAAATTTTGCTTTGTTTTTGTGATTGCAAGTAGCGGGCAAGGAGATACGCCTCCTCGCTCGTAATATCGATATCGGCCTTCGTTCCATGCTGACGCGGCAGCCATGTGCGAAGGTCGATATCCGTCCAAACCGCTTGTGTGTTCGCAACGTCCGTTATGGATGATGCAATTCCCGTGTCGGGCTCGTCAGACAGAGAGTGGCAGGTGGCGCATTTCTCTTCCGCAACCTTGGCTCCCGGATCCTCGGGGCCCTGGCTGCGGACATCGATCGCGAGCGCCATGAAGGCCGCTGCCCCGATCGTGTATGCCCACCCCCCAGCCATAGTCTGGTCCTAGCTGCTGACTGCCTTCATCGCGTCGGCGAAGCCGGCAAGCGAGAAGGGAATGATTAGGATGCGATTGTCGAGCTGATAGGCGACGATGCCGTCGTGACCGCGACGGAATTCTCCCAAGGCGGCATCCGTGGATTTCTCGGCGACTCCCGCTTCGCAGTATTCTTTTTTGCATCCGCCGACGCGAAGGCCCGCCTCCCAACCGCTGGAAAGGCGCATCGCAACAGGGGTTCCCGTCTTTGCCGCTGCTGGAAGCCGGAATGCCATGCGAACGGGAGCATTCGGGGTAGCCCGACCGATCAGGATCTGAACGCCTGCGGCGTCGAAATGCGCAACACAAGCGTTCTTCTGCGGGCAATCAACGCGCCAGTCCTGATAAGATTGTGTTGCTTGAACTTCACGTGGAGCAATGAGGATCGCTACGCATGCCGCGCTGAGCGCAGCGAAACGAAGTGTGTCTGATGTCCACATCGGCGTAATCCTTTTTGTGTTCATCTGGATCAACCGCATTTCGAAATAGTCACGGTTGTCGAGTGCGACTCAGACATCACTTTTTGGTGTCCGTAAATAATCCTTTGGAGTTATTTGAAATTATCTTACTTCGAAAGTATTGCTTCAGCATCCGCATGCGTCCTTGATTGGGATCAACACTACGCGCCAACTTTCATTGTTAAGTATCTAACAATACGAGATTGCTTCGGTTTGAGATTGTTCCTGCTTCGATCGGGCGCTATCGCGCCTTGATCGTCACGTAGGTGCCCGGCGCATCGCCCAGGACTTTCAACTTTCCATCGCCGGGTTTCCGCGCAAGGACTTTGGGACCGGATAACTTCGACAACCACGCGTCCCAATCTGGCCACCAGGAGCCGAGTGTTTCCTTTGCGCTGGACTGCCAATCTTCGACTTTCGCCGGATAAGGCTTGCCCATTTTGCCGTCGGGCGTCATGCCGAACGCATCGTTCGTCCAGTACTGATATTTCTTCGCAGCTGGCGGATTGATCACGCCCGCGATGTGGCCGCTGCCTGCGATGATGAAGCGGATAGGACCGCCGAACAGGCTGGTGGATTTGTAGACCGAGCGGAATGGCGCGATGTGGTCGTCCTTCGCGCTTTGTAGATAGACGGGGATTTTGACCTTCGAAAGATCGAGCTTCTGGTCGCCCAGCACCAGCTTGCCCTGCGACAGGCAGTTGTTCTTGTAGAACTGGCGCAGATAGAAGAGATGGGTCGCTTCCGGCATGCGCGTAGTGTCGGAATTCCAGTAGAGCAGGTCGAACGGCGCAGGCTCCTTGCCCAGCAGGTAGTTGCTCACCACGAAAGACCAGATCAGATCGTTGGCGCGCAGCATGTTGAAGGTCGTGGCCATCTTGCCGCCTTCCAGCACGCCGCCCGCTTCATCCATCTGCTGCTTCAGCGCTTCGAGCTGTTCGTCATCGACGAAGACCTGAAGATCGCCAGCCTCCGTGAAATCCGCTTGCGCGGCGAAGAATGTGGCGCTGTTCACGCGGTCGTCCTTTTCCGCCGCCATGTAGGCGAGGGTGGCCGACAGAAGCGTGCCGCCGATGCAATAGCCGATGCAGTTGACCTTCTTTTCGCCCGTCGCCGCAGTCACCGCGTCCAGCCCCGCGAAAATGCCTTCGCGCATGTAGTCTTCGAAGGTCTTCTTCGCGAGCTTCTTGTCCGGGTTCACCCAGGACGCGACGAACACGGTGTAGCCCTGCGCCGTGGCCCAGCGGATGAAGGAGTTCTCGGGCCGCAGATCGAGGATGTAGAACTTGTTGATCCAGGGCGGGAAGATCAGCAGCGGCGTCTTGTAAACTTGCTCGGTCGTGGGATCGAACTGCAGAAGCTCTATCAATTCATTGCGGAACACGACCTTTCCCGGCGCCGTCGCGATGTTCTCGCCGATCCTGAACGTGTCCGCGGATTGGCGAATGGAAAGCTGTCCACTTTTCGCGTCCAGATCCTCCAGAAGATTGTTCAGTCCCTTGATAAGATTCTCGCCATTGCTTTGCAGCGTAGTGCGCAGAACTTCCGGATTGGTGAGCACGAAGTTGGTGGGCGCGATCGCATCCGCGAATTGCTTGGTATAAAATTCGATGCGCTTCTTGGTTTTCGGATCGAGATTCTCGTTGGCCTTGGCGACGGTTTCCTGCATCCAGTTCGCGGTCAGCAGATAGCTCTGCTTGATGAAGTCGAAGATCTGGTTTTCCTGCCAGTCCTTGTCGCGGAAGCGCTTGTCGTTGGACGCGGGCGAAACCACCGGCTCGACGTCGCCGCCCATCATGCGGCGCGCGGTGCGCTCCCACAGGCCCATATAGTCGCGCCAGAGTTGAAACTGGGCCTCCATGATCGCGCCCGGATCGGCGACCATGCCGCGCAACAGTTCGGTGAACGCGCCGGTAATGTTCAGAGGGTCCACTGGTTCGCCGCTGCCCGCTTTGGAGGCCTGCCGGCGCACGAAATCGGTCAAGAGCTGCTGGGATTGGACGCCGACCTGCACCATGTTGCGCGCAAACGCGCCCGGATCGCCGATTTTGTAGCCATCGGCGGCATCCTGTGCTTTAGCGGAGGGCGACTGTGGGCCTTCTTTGGGCTTGGCCATTTTTTAGTCCCTGAACTTTGCCTTGATACCTTGGGGCGTCACGAAACGGCAAGGATGACGGCGGCGTTCCGCCCCACAGAATAATCGTCCCAGTCCTTGATTTTGTTCGCACTTTCGCTTGGAAGCAGGGGGGCGGGCTTGTATAGAGAATCGAGGGTGTCTGCGTTGTTCCGAGTCCCGGCACGCGCGGGTGGTTGGAGGTCTCATGGAATTCTCGTTTGGCGGTCTGACCGGAAAATTGGCGCGGCTTGGCGCGGTCGTCGCGATTGCGGCGACGCTCGGCGCGTGCTCGGTCATTCCATCCTGGATGGGCGGTGACTCCGATTCCTCATCGACCGATGTTGCCGATACGTCCGACACCGTTGCACCGCCGGCAGATCAGTCTGCTGCGCCTGCCGCGGACAGCACGACCGCCTCGACCAGCAACGGACAATTCCCCGATCTCGCCGACACGCCGGATCGCCCGACGCCGCCTTCGACATCGGATGAACAGAAAAAGGTAGCGGACTCGCTCGCCGCCGATCGCACGCGCCAGAACTACAGCGCCGACGCCTTGCGCGCCGGAGCTGAAGAGCAGGCTGCTCCGCCGAGCGCGACGCCTCCGCCGGACGATGTGGCCGAGGTCGATACCGGGTCCAAATCTGGTTCGGATTCCGGCGCGAGTTCGGCCAGCGGTTCTGACAGCGGTACCGGCTCTGCTTCGGCCACTGCGGACACCGGCAGCTCGGCACCCGCACCCGCGGCGACCAGCTCCGCTCCTGCTCCGGCGCCGACAACCGCCGTTGCAAGCTCCCAGACCCCGGCACCGGCGGCTCCGTCCGGCGGGATGCCGGCTGTTCCGGCCAGTTCGTCCGTCAACGGCGCCCAATCCATCGCGATGAGTGACGCCGCCCTCGGCTTCCAGGCCTCAAAGGCGCCGCCGCTGGATGCGTCCGTCGCGCAGTTTGTCCCAATGCCGATCATATCGCGCTATCAGCAAACCGCTTCATTGGGCGGTGCGCCCGGTCTTTCCGGAACGCCTTATGTGGGCGGCGCTGCCGTTCCCGCGGTGCCGACACGCGCCATGGGCGGACCGGAACGGATGACCGGTGCCGTGGTCGCCAATTACGACGCCTTGCAGGGCGGAGCCGTAGGACCAGCCCTCGCTTACTCCAACGCACAGGGCCTGCCGCCGGCGGCCGTGATCGCCTTCTCCGATGCCACGACCATCCTGAGCACCGATGCGAAAGCGCAGATCCGCTCGGCCGCAGAGTCGTTCAACGCCCGCGGCGCCACCGGCTATATCCGCGTCGTGGGTCACGCCTCGACATCCGCGACGAAGGTCTCGGAAGCGCGCAGGATGGAACTCAATTTCGAGCGCTCCCAGGCGCGCGCGACATCGGTCATGCGTGAGCTGATCAAGGACGGCGTGCCGGCAAACAAGATCCTCATCGACGCCGTGGGCGACTCCCAGCCGGTCTACGATGCGGCTGCGCAGGGTGAGAGCGGAAATCGCCGCGCGGAAATCTTCTTCCAGGGCTAACGCCGGAGAAACAGCGTGCGTGGGGGCGTGACGCAGGACAGCGTGTTTCGCGCCGCGCGGATTCCGATAGCCAATCCGCTTGCCGAGGCTTTCGCCTGCCTGCTGCTGGTGCCGCTATTGCTCAGCGTTGCCATCTGGAACGGCTTTCCGCTTATCTTCTACGATACCGGCGCTTATATCCTGCAAGGGATGGGGCGCGTTTTCGTGGTCGAACGCTCGCCCGTCTATTCGCTGTTTCTCAGCTATGGCGGCGGTGCGACGAGCCTTTGGTTCATCGCGACGTTCCAAGCGTTTCTCACAGCATTCGTGATCGTTGAAACCGCGCGCTGCGTGGCGCCGAAAATGGGAATAGGCGCGTTCCTGTTTGTCGCCCTCGTGCTCGTGATAGCGACCGGGTTGCCCTGGTACGCGGGGCAAATCGAACCGGACTGCTTCACAGCTCTTACGGTTCTTTGCACTTATATGCTCGCATTCCATGCGCGCGATCTTGGCTGGCCGCGCGCCAGCGCGATTTTCGTCACTGCGGGATTTGCTGCCGCAACGCATCCGTCGCACATCCTTCTGATCGTCGGACTGGTGCTGATTGTTGCGCTGTTCAAGATCATCAGTATCGCGCGCCGCGGCGCGGCGGGCTTGCGTCTGTCCAGTCTGGTTCTGCCGCTGATGAGTGCGGTTCTGGCCGTGGCGCTGACATTCGCTGCCAATTACGCGCTGACCGGAAAACTGTTCTTCAATCGTGCAGGCGGCGTGTTCGTGTTCGCCAGCATGTTGCAGGATGGTCTTGTCGCGCGTCTGCTGAACGATACCTGCCCACAATCCGGCTACAATCTCTGTGTCTATAAAGATCAGCTTCCGGAAACCGCCGAGCAGTGGCTTTGGTTTCCGGACAGTCCTTTTGTTGCACTGGGCCATTTCGAAGGCACGGCTTCGGAATCGCAGCGCATCGTCGATGACATTCTCGTTCGCTATCCGGGCGCATTTCTCCTTTCGGCCGCCACTGAAACGATGGAACAACTCGTCGATTTCCGGACCGGCGACCAGATCGAGCCGCAAGAGTGGTTGATCCATAGCAGCCTCGCGCAATTCATCCCGCGCCAGATGCGCGCCTATTTGAACGCGCGCCAGCAGGTGGGAGGGATCCAATTTCGCTATGTAAATGATGTGCACTGGCCGGTGGCGGCGCTCGGCCAGATCGGCGCGCTGGCGGCGCTGTTCATGATGATCCGGCGCAGGCGCTGGAATTCGGCGATCTTTCTTGGCTTCGCGATGGTCGCACTGTTTGGGAACGCGCTGATCTGCGGGACGCTTTCCAACCCCCATGACCGCTACCAGTCGCGGCTTGTCTGGCTCCCGGTTTTCGCGCTGGCCTTGTTGGGGACGGAAGGCCGCTTTTCCTTGCGAGAACAGCTAGAATCCGGCACTTAGTCGGGCCCATGGCAGCACCCGTTCGCATCGCGCCCTCGATTCTGTCGTCGGATTTTTCGCGTCTTGGCGCGGAAATCGAAGCTATCGAGAAGGCTGGCGCCGATCTCATCCATGTCGATGTGATGGACGGCCATTTCGTTCCGAACATCACCATCGGACCAGCCGTGGTGAAGGCGCTGCGGCCGCACGCCAAGAAGCCTTTCGACGTGCATCTGATGATTTCGCCCGTCGATCTCTTTATCGAAGATTTTGCGAAGGCGGGCGCGGACGGCATCACCGTGCATCCCGAGGCCGGACCGCATGTTCATCGCACGCTGCAGCTGATCCGCAGCCTAGGAAAGAGGCCGGGTGTGGTTCTCAATCCTGGCACCCCGATCGACGCCATCGACAATGTGCTCGATCTTGTCGATCTGGTTCTCATCATGTCGGTCAATCCGGGCTTCGGCGGGCAGAGCTTCATCACCAGTCAGCTCAAGAAGATCGAAGCGGCAGCCAATCGTATCGCGAAGTCCGGCCGCCACATCGACCTCGAAGTCGATGGCGGCATCACGCCGGAGACGGCAAAGATGGCGATCTCGGCAGGGGCCAATGTCCTTGTCGCCGGCACCTCTGTGTTCAAAGGCGGACCGGAACACTACGCGGCGAATATCGCAGCTCTTCGAGGTTGACGGGCGTGGCGGCGGCACACCGGCGACCCATTCCTTTCAGCCTGCTTCCCGAGATTCTGCGTGCTTTCTGGCATCGGCTTCTGACGCCGCTGCGGGTCATGCGCCGGCGCAGCTGGTTCTATCGCCGGCTTCTCAAGGGCAAGCTCCCGGATCATGTCGCCTTTTATCCCTATGACGCCTTGCCGCGCCGTCTCGAAGACGCCGATGCAATGCTCAGGGGCCGCTTCAGGTTTTCCGGCGAAAGCGTTGATGCGGCTGGGAAATGTGTTTTTGACTTGCCGTCGCCTTCGCCTGCGTGGAGGCGGGATCTCGACGAGTTTGTATGGCTTCCAGCGCTCTCATCGGCCGGTGGCGACGCGGCCCGCGATCTCGCCAAGGAGATGATCGCGCAATGGATTGCGCGCAACAGCCGCTATTCCGAGCCGGCGATGGTACCGCAGACCGTGGCACGCCGGCTTGCGCATATCTTCGCCCATGGTCGCTTCGTGCTCTCCAATTCGGACATGCTGTGGCGGTCCAAGATGTTCGTGAGCCTGCGCGAGCAGGCCAAGCTTCTAACACGAATCGGCATCGAAGCACCGGACGGTCTGCCAAGGCTTGAGGCTGCGGCCGTGCAGGCGTTGGCCGGCGCTTGCCTCGAAGATAGCGCAAGACGCCTCGGGCTCGGTCTGGAGAGATTGGAAGAAGAACTCGCGCGCCAAATCCTGCCGGATGGCGGCCACATCTCGCGCTCGCCGGAAACGCTGGCGCACGCCTACCGCCACCTGGTCATGGTGATGGATGCGCTTCAGGCGATCGACCATGATTTGCCGCAACCGATCCGCAGCGCACATGACCGCATGGCGCCGATGCTGCGTTTCTTCCGTCATGGTGACGGCGCATTGGCACTGTTCAATGGTGGGCGCGAGAGCGATGCGCGGATGGTGGCGGCCCTGCTGGCGCGCGATGAGGTGCGTGGACAACCTTTCGCTCACGCGCCGCATTCGGGTTATCAGCGCATGGCAGCCGCTCGCACTCTGGCCATCATGGATTGCGGCAAGCCCCCAGAAGGTATTCACGCCAATGGTGCACATGCCGGTGCCCTGTCGTTTGAATTCAGCCATGGCCCACATCGCGTGGTCGTCAATTGTGGGGCGGCGGGATCGCGCAATCCGCGCTGGGATACGGCGCTGCGTGCAACGGCGGCCCACTCCACGGTTACATTGAACGACACATCTTATGCGGGCGTGATCGGCGAAGGCTTTGCACGCGACCTGATCGGGCCGCGCCTTGTCGGCCAGCCCTTTGCAGTCGAAACCAGCCGCCGCGAGACGCCGCAGGGCGCCATCGTGGAAGGTCGGCACGAAGGCTATGTCCATGATTTCGGCGTGGCGCATGAGCGCACGCTGTCGCTTTCGCCCAATGGGCTTTCGCTCAGTGGCGTGGACCGGCTCGTTCCGAAGGGCGCCATGCGTCGTCCGCGGGACGGCATACCGTTTGCGGTGCGCTTCCATATTCATCCGGATGTGCGTGTATCGCCGAGCCAGGGCGGGGGCGTTTTGCTCAAGCTGCCCAATGGCGACGGCTGGCGCTTCCGTTGCGGCGGGGCACAAATTTCCATCGATGAAAGCGTCTATCTGGGTGCCGATATGGTGCGCAAAGCCGAACAGCTCGTTCTATCGGGGACAATTCGCAATGAGCCGGTGGAGATCGGCTGGATGTTCGAGCAGATCAATCTGGCCTGAGAACGGCCGCGAAACCACGCCGCGTTGCCAGTCTGGCGGCGGTTTGCTAAGCAAAATCAGCGCTATATCCAATGGTGGGATTCGATGGTCCAGTTCAGGGTGCCCAAGGAAAGCCGCGTACAGAAGGGCAAAGTCTGGCCCGCCCCGACCACCGCAAACGGCAAGAAGCCCAAGCGCACTAAAGATTTTCGCGTCTATCGCTACAATCCCGATGTGGACGCGAATCCGCGCATCGATACCTATCGCGTCGATCTCGATAGCTGCGGCCCGATGGTTCTGGACGCGCTCATCAAGATCAAGAATGAGGTCGATCCGACCCTGACCTTTCGCCGCTCCTGTCGCGAGGGTGTGTGCGGGTCCTGCGCAATGAATATCGGCGGGCTGAACACACTCGCCTGCACCAAGGCGATCTCTGACGTTTCCGGTTCGGTGAGCATCTATCCGTTGCCGCACATGAAGGTCGTCAAAGACCTCGTGCCGAACATGAACAATTTCTACGCGCAATATGCATCGATCCAGCCTTACTTGCAGACAAAGACTCCGATGCCGGAGAAAGAGCATCTGCAATCGCCACAGGATCGCAAGAAAATCGACGGGCTTTACGAGTGTATTCTCTGCGCCTGCTGCTCCACAGCGTGCCCGAGCTATTGGTGGAATCCGGAGCGCTACCTGGGTCCCGCCGCACTGCTGCAAGCCTATCGCTGGCTGGCGGACAGCCGCGACGAGAACACCGGCGAGCGCCTCGACAATCTGGAGGACCCGTTCCGGCTCTATCGCTGCCACACCATCATGAACTGCACCAATACGTGCCCAAAGGGTCTGAACCCGGCGGAAGCGATCGGCGAGATCAAGCAGATGATGGTGAAGCGCGGCGTTTGATGCGCGTTACGCGGCAGCGTGCTGTGCCGCCGCTCGCGCATTGATGCCGGCTTTCATGCGCAGTGCCCGCCATGCGACCGCGCCGGCGGCCTGCGTAAGGCGGCCATTCGGATCGGCGCCCACGGCCTTGGCGATCATCTGCACCAGCTTGCGGACGTGATGACGGCGATAGAGCGTCAGCGACTTGGCATAATAGGCGCGGGCATATTCTTCGCGCTTATAGGGTTCGTTCGGAGGAATGTTGGCGGCATAAAACGCATAAGCCAGCTCATCGTCATCGGACTCGTTCACACGCGTCAGCGCGACGATCAGCTTCTTCCAGAAGGGAAGGTCGGGTTCTTCCTGCGTCTGCAGTGTTTCGTAGAAGAGCTTGTAATGGCGGAACTCGTCGGCGGCGATGCGGCCCGCGACCTCCTTCAACACCGGTTCTTCGGCAGCTTCGCGGATGGCGCTGTAGAAGGATGAGGTTCCGGACTCCACCACGCAGCGCGCCACCATTTCGCCCCGGCGACTTCCACGGATGGACGCCGTGTCGTCTCCGGAGAAGTGCGCGGCCTGATAACCGGCGCGGAAGCGCGCAAACGCGGCTTTGAATTCGAAACTCGGATCGGCCATTTCGCACCAGCGGCCCAAGGCGAGACCGTGCTGCGTCTCCTCCACGCCCCAGCGGTCGATGTCGGCCAGAATCTGAGCGCCGGAATCCTTGAATACGCGCTTGAGATAGGTGACGTAATCGGGCGCGTTGTATTCGACGAGCGAGGCGGCCTTCACCGCCATCAGCAGACCAGGCTCGACTTTCGAGGCGTCGAACTTCGACCACCGGACATCATCCAGCGTCCAACCCGAAGCGAAAACCACACCGTCCGACATTGAAAAGCCCTCTCGCCTCTGCGGTTATTTCACGCAGATTCAACGTGCTTATACCAAACGGGGTTGCCGGAGGGGAACCCGTCAGATGACCGCAAATCGCCACTGTCGGCGATTTAAGGCCGCATATGAGCAGCAGATTGCGGTTTTAAAATGCCGCGCGGATGAGGCGCAGGTCGTCCAGTGATTCTGAAATGCGGGCGCGCTCAGCCTCCGACTTCGCGGCGATGAGGTCTTCCTCGGTGTCCTTGATGCGCTGATCGAGAACGGCGAGGTCGAACTCTTCCATCGGGATCGCTTCCTCGGCGAGGACAACGATCTTGCCCGGATTGATCTCGGTGAAGCCACCGCGGATGAAGAAGCGGCGGTCCGTGCCGTCCTTCTGCACGTCGATCATGCCGGCGCGCAGGGTGGAGACGAGCGGCATATGACCGGCCATCACGCCCATATAGCCTTCCGCGCCGGGCACGGTGACCATGTCGGCTTCCTCGGTGAGAAGGAGCCGTTCGGGGCTTACCAGATCGAACGCGATTTTATCGGCCATGATCGTTCAGCGAATAGCGAATAGCGAATAGCGAATGAAAAATCGCCTGCTTGTCCGTATCCCTATTCGCCCCTCCCTATTCGCTAAAATTACGCTGCTTCCGCTGCCATTTTCTGGGCCTTGGCGACGGCGTCTTCGATGGTGCCGACCATGTAGAACGCCTGCTCGGGCAGGTGATCGTATTCACCGGCGACGAGGCCCTTGAAGCTCTTGATGGTGTCTTCAAGCTTCACGGTGATGCCCGGCACGCTGGTGAACACTTCGGCGGCGAAGAACGGCTGGCTCAGAAAGCGTTCGATCTTGCGGGCGCGCGCGACTGTGATCTTGTCGTCTTCCGAAAGCTCATCCATGCCGAGAATGGCGATGATGTCTTGCAGCGACTTGTACTTCTGCAGGATCGACTGCACCTGGCGCGCAACCGTGTAGTGCTCTTCGCCGACGATGCGCGGATCGAGCAGGCGCGAGTTGGAGTCGAGCGGATCCACCGCGGGGAAGATCGCTTTTTCGAACACGGCGCGCGACAGCACGGTTTGCGCGTCCAAATGCGCGAACGAGGTCGCCGGCGCGGGGTCGGTCAAGTCGTCGGCCGGAACGTAAATGGCCTGCACCGAGGTGATCGAACCCTTGGTTGTGGTGGTGATGCGTTCCTGCAACTGGCCCATGTCGGTGGCCAGTGTTGGCTGATAACCCACCGCCGAAGGAATACGGCCAAGAAGCGCGGACACTTCCGAACCCGCCTGCGTGAAGCGGAAAATGTTATCGACGAAGAACAGAACGTCCTGGCCCTGGTCGCGGAAATATTCGGCGACGGTGAGACCCGACAGCGCCACGCGCGCGCGCGCGCCCGGCGGCTCGTTCATCTGGCCGTACACGAGGGCGCACTTGCTGCCTTCGGTCGAGCCGGACTTCGGGTCCGTGTTCACGCCGGACTCGATCATCTCGTG
>JANWJQ010000104.1 GCA_025451875.1 Rhizomicrobium sp. | reverse complement strand
GGCTTCTGGAATTTCCTGGGCGCGGGCGTGTTCGGCTTTCTCATCAACACGCCGATCGTCAGCTATTACGAAGTGGGAACGATCCTCACGCCCAATCACGGCCATGCCGCGATGATGGGCGTGTTCGGCATGCTGGGTGCGGGCCTGATGGTGTTCGTGCTGCGCGAGACCGTGACCGACGATGTGTGGCGCAGGCTTTCCGGCCTGGTGCGCCTATCGTTCTGGGGGCTGAACATCGGCCTGGGGATGATGGTTGTGTTCAGTCTCTTTCCGGGCGGCATTCTGCAGGTGCTGGACGTGGTCCAGAACGGCTACTGGCACGCGCGCAGCCTTGCCTATACCGACTCTCCCATCGCGCGCACGCTGGAATGGATGCGCATGCCCGGCGATCTGGTGTTCATGTTCGTGGGCGCGCTCCCATTGGTGGTGGCGCTCGTGTGGGGCTATCTGACGCTTTGGACGAAGCCGGCTGCAGCACGGTGATCTTCGTCGCTGCGCAGCGAAGACTGGCGGGTGCGACAGGGATTGAACCTGTGCTCCCCGTGTGAAGGGCTACACGCGGATGCCGCGGCAACGGCACGGCGCACCATCCTTTACGCGCAGCATAATGGACCGCCGACATTGGGATGTAGACCTGCAGTTTGTCCGAAGCACAACAGGCAGCCTCCAACCTCATATAACCGGCAGGCCATTTTTTAGAGTTCTCGCGGGCTGATCTGGCAGATTGCGAAAAGCGTCATGCATACCTTGCGCATCCAACCACGCCATGAGTCCTTCCGGCGCATATCCGTTGCCGACCCACGCCTTTAGTGGCCGTCCCTTGGCTTCCTGGTCGGCGTAGATGATAAAAAGCCTAAGCCAACGCTGTTGCCGTTTGGGCAAATGCAAATAAGGCCATTTTGCAAATTGGCCCAGTGCCTCCGATCGTGCGGCCCAACCTTTGCGATGTAATATATATAAGGCTGCAGCGAAGCTGGTGCGATCTTGCCCGCCAGAACATTTAATGAGCAGCGGCTTTTGCGACGTTTCGAACGTGTCGAGTATCTCGATGAGGATTTTGCGAGACGGGAGCGTGCGTGAGTTGACGGGGATGTCGTGATGATCGACATGGAGTTCTCGGCAGATTTTCGTTTCGTATAGCCACCAGGAATGTAGCGGGTTTCTGCCGCGCAGATTGACGACGGTACGAATTTCGTTTTGTTGCAGGAGTTGCCTCAGGAATCCGGCATAAGCCTGCGCGGAGCGCGCCGCCTCTCCGTCGACGATCCAATGAAAATTGTACAGGAAGTTCAAGAGACGGCGCATCGCGTTTACTACCGTGCAAATCCCACAAGCTTACTTGTTAAGGTTCGTCTATCGAGCGCGCGAAGCGTCGGATAAGACGGAAATGATGTCTCGATTACAATCAATTCTCAGAATGTGATGAGAGTGCCAAAGAGCGTAGAAAAGCAAACTCCAAGCAGGTTGCTCTTTGTCCCGGCATTCGTCAAAAATTTGACGAACGGACGCCAGGGCAGCAACTCGCGCGATGCCAGGTTGTCTCGCCACCATTGCTCCCAATTCTCCGCGACGCGCATGCATCCATTTCCCAAGTGGAACATTGAAGCCCTTTTTGCGCGCGTATGGAGCGGCCTCGGGAAACTCCTTGTGCACCCAGTCTCGCAAAATTCGCTTTCCCATTCGCAAGCTGACGAGGGATTTGTCGGGCACCTCGGATGAGAAGCGCAGCACTTCGCGGTCCAGGAATGGCGTTCTGCCTTCGACTCCATGTGCCATAAGGGCCCGGTCCAGTTTGATAAGCAAACAATTCGGAAGGCGTTCCAAGATATCGACCGCCTGCAAAACTTGTGTACGTGAAGACCACAACTGACTCTGCTTCTGCTCAAGGCAGTCCGGCGCTCGCATCCAGACGTCGTTGGTTACAATCGGTGTCTTTGAAAACACGCCCCGACGGCCGGACTGGCGGCGCAGGAAATCTGGAAAAAGGGCGCGCTGGTAGCGGCGATACCCGCCAAAAATCTCATCGGCGCCCTCACCGCAAAAGGCGATTTTTGCACCCTGCTTCGCGACTGCGCCGCCCAGCATGTACAAAGGCAAAACCGCGGGATCGGCCATCGGATCGTCAATTGCCGCAACGATTCTTGGCGCCAAATTCCAAAAGTCCTCGCGAGTCATTTCGACCCGCTCGCAGGCAACGCCGGCCTTATCGGCGAGTCTGAGAGCGTCCCGGCTCTCGTCCTCGGTCTCATCACCTTCATAGCCGATCGTCAGCGCCGGAACCCGCGTCTCTGATACCTCTCGCATCGCGATCATCAGAATCGTCGAATCGATACCGCCGGAATAAAGCAACCGCGATGAAACGTCCGCGCGTAAATGCACCTTCACAGAGTCAAATATTGTCTTTTCAAAATCCGCAACCAACTGGCCGGAGGACCGCTTGCTGCAGCCGCCGTCTTTTGCGGAGCTTCGGTAGTGTGCGTTTGGCGGCCATGTCGGCATGCTGGTACGCGAGCAAATCTTGCCGTTCCGGATCACAAGAGTTTCGCCGGGCTCAACGCGCCGGATATCGGGAAAGATCGTTTTCGATCCATAGACATATTTGAGCTGAAGCAGTTCCGCGCGGGCCACTTCGTCCAGGCGGGGCTGCGCAAAAGCCGCATCGAGCAATGGCGATATTTCGGATGCGAATGCAAAATAGTCCCCTCCTTCCACAAAGTAGAGCGGCTTGATTCCAAAGGGATCGCGCGACAGGACGAGCTCTTTTGTGTTGGAGTCGAATAGCGCTATTGCGTACATCCCACGCAGATGTTCTGCGAAGGCAGGCCCATAAGCTTCATAGAGTGGTAAAATGACTTCGCAATCGGAACCAGACTTGAACGGATAATCCGGAAACCGATCACGCAATTCGGGGGAGTTATAGATTTCGCCATTGGCAATGAGGGCTGAGCGGTTGGGCGAAAATAGCGGTTGATCGCCATGGACGAGATCGACGATAGCGAGGCGGGTGAAAACAAGCGCTGTATTGTCCGCGACGAACTGGCTTTGAGCGTCAGGACCGCGATGCAATATCCCCCGACGAAGAATAGTCAAAGCCCCGGCTGGCACCTTGGCGTTGCCAGCGACCTGCAGTCCGGCGATACCACACATTAACGCACCGCTGGCGCTGAATCCCGATAGGGCACAGCACAATGAACAGAGAAACCCGAGCGCGCGAAGAGGCGATCAGAAATAAGCGCGCCAATTGGACTATGTTGGGCGGCGCCTGACTGTCGAGAAGGTTTTTTAATTCCGACAGAATTGTATTCAGCGCGGAATAATCTGAATGCGTAAACTGTTGGCGCGCTTCGACCCATGCCGATGCGGCTGCAATGAATTACAGATCATTTATCATCGAAAGATGAGATATTCGGACCGGCAGCACTATGCACACAGCTCCACCTCGTTGGCCCTATCGCGTACTTCAGGTAATGGCCGGGGCGCCCGTCGGCGGCATTGAGACCTTCTTTTTCGACGCCGTGCTTGCGCTGTCGGAAGCGGGACTCGAGCAAGTCGCGATCGTGCGCCCAAATGCTCCGTATCAGATCGGACGCCTTGAGAAGGCCGGCGTCCGCGTCGTAACGACCGCTTTCAGCCCGTGGTTCATTTTTCCCAGCCGTGCGGTTTTGGCGCGCGAGATCGCTTCGTTCAAGCCCGACATTATCCAGTACTGGACAGGCCGTGCCGCGATGACGGCGGTAAAAAACGATGCGGTCGAGGTGGGTTGGTACGGCGGCTATCGCGACCGATGGAGATTCGCGTCATGCAGCGACTTCATCGGAATCACCAAAGATCTCGTGCAGCATATTCAGCGCCAGGGCGTTTCACCGGACCATGTGTCGCTCGTGCATACTTTTGCTGATCTTCGGCCTTCTTCGGCTCTCGATCGGGCAGAATTCGATACGCCGGTTAACGCCCCCCTGCTTTTGGCTTTGGCGCGACTTCATCGGGACAAGGCATTGGATATCCTGTTGGAAGCGCTCGCAAACGTCCCGAAGGCCTTTCTGTGGATTGCAGGGGAAGGCCCGGAGCGAGCAGCACTGGCTGCTCAGGCGGAACGGCTCGGTCTTTCTGGGCGTGTTCGGTTTCTCGGATGGCGCGTTGATCGCGAGGCCCTTTTGGCAACCGCCGACATCTGTGTTTTCCCTTCGCGGGAAGAACCGTTCGGCACAGTTACGATAGAGGCCTGGGCTGCAGGAACACCCTTGATTGCGGCGGCGGCGAAAGGCCCAGCAGCCTATGTCGAAGACGAAAAAAATGGGTTGCTGGTGCCCATCGATGATGCCGCTGCACTTGCGGCGGCGATAGAACGGCTCATTTCGGACGGGGCGTTGCGCAAAAATCTTGCGGCCGAGGCACATGCGGAATACGAGCGCAATTTCACCAAGCAGATATATGTCCAAAACATGCGGCTATTCTATGATCGCCTCGCAAAGCACGCGCGACTTCTTTCGCCATAGACGGACCAGCAAGGGAAAGTGTTTGCGAGATAAGTGACTTTGCCAGATTAAAGCCGGCCTATTCCGCGTTCGGTACCGGCACTGCACGGATTTGGGTGTGCATGCACACGTTCGCTTTCCTTCCAAATTCCCATGTGTTCGCAAATCGAACGGGACCGGAACGGCCAAGCCATTGAACCAATTGGGAACGATGGTGGGCGCGACAGGGATTGAACCTGTGACCCCTCCCGTGTGAAGGGAGTGCTCTCCCGCTGAGCTACGCGCCCCCGATGGGGAGGAGCCCTATAAGGCGGCGGCGCGGAGGCCGTCAAGCGGGCGCGATGCGCCAGATAATGGTTTCACCGGAGTGTTCGGTTTTCAGGCGCAAAAAGCGGTTGTGCGCCGCCAGCGCACCTTCCCACAGGGCATTCCACGCGCGGAAGGCGGCGTCCGCATCGGGCAAGGCGACACCGGCCATCAAGCGCCAGCCTTGTTGCTTTATCGCGCCTCCACGCGCTTCGGCCTGTTCACCCTGCGCTGCCGCGAGAATGGATAGATAGCGCGCAAAATCTTCCGCGCTATCGCCTGAGATACCGAGCGCGGACGCGGTGTCTTCATAGAACTGCAAACCGATCAGCCGTGCGGTTTTGGCGACGAGGCGTTCTGCTTCCTCCACGCCGAACAATTCCTGCGTCACCGGCAGGAAGGAGCGCACATATTCCATGGCGTAAGAGCGCTCTACCTTGCGCAGGCGTTGTTCCGGCCAATTCGCAGTATCGAGTTTCGGAGCCGCTGCCGGATCGAAACGGGGCATGTGTTCGTCCGGCGCGAAACGCACGCGCTCGTCCGGCGTGATGTCGCGGTCATATTCGAAATAATAGCCTTCAAGACCCGGATCGCCATTCACCGTCTGACCGGTGCAGACAAAGCCGAGGCGCGGATTGCCGAGCGAGAAGCCGTTATGCCCGTGCCAGCCATGCAGCATGGCTTCGTTCACGTCGCGCGGGATGGCGCAGATCGCCGTGCCCTGCCAGATCCAGCGCGGCGGCGGATAGCGCACCCAGGCCTTGCGATCGCTCTCGCGCACATATTCCGTCTTCACGCCGCCCAGCGCGTTGGAGAAATAGTGATACTGCGCGCAGGCTACCGCGTCCGGTAGCGCGTCGAGGCCGAGTTTCTTCAGGCCGGGACGAAATTTCTCCAGATGCTGGCGGCGGAAATGCGCGAACATGAATTTGCGCGCGGCTTCGGCATCCTTGTACGCAACGAGCGTAAGCACCAGCCCGGTCATCAACGCGTTGTAGAGTTTGGCGACGGCTTTGTAGCCGGCAACCGCGTCAGCCATCGCGCGCCTCGAAGCCAGGCAAGGTCCAGCGCAATGCAATCGCGCCGGCGCGCAAGCCAAAGCCGCTCACGAAGGCCGCAGCGCCCGCCACAAACGGATCGACGGCGAACCAGCGCAGCGCGACATAGACCGAGGCCGAGAGCAGCGCGGCGGTAACATAAATCTCGCGGCGCAAGAGCACGGACGGCTCGCCCGCGAAGATATCGCGCAGAATTCCGCCGAAGGTTGCCGTCATCACGCCCATGGCCACGGCGACGCCCGGCGCCACACCATAAGTAAGCGCTTTCGCCGAACCGATGGCGGCGTAAACAGCAAGTCCCACGGCGTCGAACCAGTTGAGCGCCGCATAACGCCAGGGCCGCTCGCCCACGACCCACACCGCGATCGCCGCGCCGATGCAGACCAGCAGATAGGTGCCCGAATGCACCCAGAAGACGGGCGCGCCGATGAGAAGATCGCGCAGCGTGCCGCCGCCCATGCCGGTGATGATCGAGAAAACAACAAAGGTGATGACGTCATGCCGTTTGCGCGCGGCGGCCAGCGCGCCGGTGATCGCAAATATGCCGACCCCGACATAATCCAGCGCATGCAGAGGAATATGCAGATCGTTGATCGTCCCGCCCATGGCAAAGGGCTAAACCCGCGCCGTGCCGGACGCAAGATGTGCGAAAGCCCGCCGCAAGGGGAAAACGGCGAGCTTTCGCGAGGTGTTCGTTTAATTATTGATGCGTCGTCTGGCCGGGCGGAACGTCGAAACCGGGGCGCACAAGCTTCGGATTGTCCGGATCGATGTTTTCGCGTTCCTGCTGCTCGGCTTCGCCGCGACCGCCATCAAGGTCGGCCGGGCCGCGCTCCCACATGCCGTTTCGCATATCCTGTTTCTTTTCTTTCTTCGCCATTTGACACCTCCTGTGTCGCTGGAGATACAACGGCTCGGAACGTGCGAAGTTCCGCGGAACATTTAACCGTGAATAGCGTTTTACGCTTTGATTCCCGCGCGCAAACGCAGCAAGCCCAACACGGCATGCAGGAACGGCGCAGGCACGTTTACGCAATCGGAAATCTCCGCGAGCACGCCAAGGATCGGCGCGATCTCCAATTCACGATGCGCTTCCCAATCGCGCAGCATGGACGTTTTGATGTCACCCAGTTTGCGCGTGATCGCCATGCGATCTTCCGGCGTGAGCGGAATGGGCAGATCGATCGTCGTTCCGATTTCCTGCATCTCAATCATCATCGCGCGCACCAGATTGCACACATCGGGATCGGAGAGCATTTGCAGCGTGGTGGCGCCGGTGAGAACGCTCAACGGGTTCATTGTCATATTGCCCCAGAGCTTGAGCCAGATGTCGCGGCGGATATTGTCGCTCACAACGATCTGCACCGCAGGCTTGCCGAACGCGGCTGCAAACGCTCCCACGCGAGATGATTTGGCACCGCCGGGTTCGCCGAAGATCAGCTTGTCTTCTCCATTTACCTCAACCACACCCGGTTGCGGCGTCCATGCGCTTGCGTGCACCACGCAACCGACGACGCGTTCCGGCGCGATGGCTTTGCCCGTTGCGCCATCGGGATCGACGCTGGACAGCGCGAATCCGGATTGCGGAACGCCGGGGACGTGAAAAAACCACCACGGAATTCCGTTGACCGCCGGAACGACGATCGCATCCTTGCCCATCAACGCTTTCGCGCTCGCCGCGACGGCCGGAACGTTCTGGCCTTTCACAGCGATAATGACGGCATCTTGCGCACCCAGATCGGCGGGATCAGGCGAAACACGCAGCCTGTGAATCTGCGCTTTCTCACTGCGGCGGACCTTCAACCCGTTCGTCTTCAGCGCTGCCAGCGTTTCACCGCGCGCCAGAAGCGAAACATCGTTGCCGGCTTCGGCAAGAAGCCCGGCCATCCAGCCGCCGATGGCGCCTGCACCGATGACGCAAACCTTCATTTCGCGTTTTCCTTGCCGATCCAGGCGGAGACGTTCTGCCACTGGCTCTGCCCATCCAGATCGCGCAGCAACATGTGATAGCCGTTGTCGTCGCGATGCGCTTCGACACGCGGCCCCAGTTCTTTGATCACCGCCTCCGTCGGCGGCGCGGGAATGACCTGATCGTTCTTGCCGTAGAGCAGAAGGATGGGCGGCGGATTGTTCAGATGCGTGGGCGCCTTACGCGCCTGATCCATGAGATTGATGAGGCCATAGACCTGATCGGATCGCGCCGAGTGCTGATAAAGCGGATCGCGCGAAAGCTTCTTCAGCACCTCGATGTTGTCGCAGGGAACGATGTGCAATCCGCCGCCGGACACATGCATGGCCGGAAAGACATGCGCCATGAACCACGCCGCCCAACCATAATAGAAAGGCATGTCGTCCCGCGACCACACCGCGGGCGCGATCAGGATCACGCCATCGACATGGGGCGGTGTCTGCGTCGCAAGTGACGACAAGACAGCCGCGCCGCCCATGCTTTCACCCAGTGCGTAAATCGGCACGCCGGGATATTTCGCGCGCGCGGCATCGACGAAATCATTGAGGTCCGCGCGCATCGCATCCGCGCCTGCCCACACACCGGGATTGGGCGCCGCGCCGAAGCCGCGCTGGTCATAGGCAAAGGTCGTGATGCCATGCGCCGCCCACCACGGGCCGGGCATGTCGAACGCTTCGGAATAATCGCTCATGCCGTGCAGCGCGACAATGATGGCGCGCGGGTGATCCGCATCCCAATGGCGCAGCGGCAGACGCAGCCCGTCGCGTGTCACAAACACGTCGGTTGCGATGGTGGGGGTAGCGGTCGCCAAGCCTTCGCGCGCGATTTGCGGCGCGCAGGCGGCCAGCAGCATCAGCCCCCCAGCAAGCGCCGCACCCGCTTTTGCAAATAGGGAAGAAGCTCGTCCGCGTACCATGGATTCTTTTTCAGCCAGCTCGTGTTGCGCCATGACGGATGCGGCATCGCGATATAGCGCGGCGCATATTCGCGCCATGCCTTCACCGTCTCCGTCATATTCGATTTTTTCCGGTCGCCCAAATGCCAGTCCTGCGCATAGGAGCCGACGAGCAGGATGGTCTCGAATTGCGGCAAGGCGTTGAACAAACGCACGCGCCACGTCGCGGCGCATTCCTTGCGCGGTGGCAGATCGCTGCCGTTCTTGTCATAGCCTGGAAAGCAGAACGCCATTCCCGTCAGCGCGATGCGGGATTCGTCATAGAATTCATCCCGCGTCACGCCCATCCACTCGCGCAAGCGGTCGCCGCTGGCGTCGTTGAAGGAGATGCCTGTCTGATGAACCTTCAAGCCCGGCGCCTGCGACGCAATGCAGAGTCTCGCCGTATTCGACACATGAATGATCGGTCGCGGCTCCAGATAGGGCGCGCACAGCGTGCAAGCCCGTATCTCCTTGACGAGACGGTCGAGATTTTCGGGCTTCTTCATCAGTCTCCGCGCAGCAGGTTGCGCGCGATCACGATCTGCTGGATCTGCGAGGTGCCTTCATAGAGGCGGAAAATGCGCACGTCGCGGTAGAAGCGCTCGATGCCATAATCGGCGACATAGCCGGCGCCGCCAAAAATCTGCACCGCCTTGTCGGCCACGCGGCCCACCATCTCGGACGCGAAATATTTGCAGCACGCCGCTTCCATAGAAACAGGTTCGCCGCGATCGCGCTTGCGTGCGGTCTCGAGAACCATGCAGCGCGCGGCATAGGCTTCGGTTTTACAATCGGCCAGCATGCCCTGGATGAGTTGGAATTCCGCGATCTTCTGGCCGAACTGCTCGCGTTCGCGCGCATAGTTCACCGCCTCGCGGATCAGGCGTTCGGCAACACCCACGCACACAGCGGAGATATGCAGGCGCCCGCGATCCAGAACCTGCATCGCGACCTTGAAGCCCTCGCCTTCCTTGCCGAGCCGCAAGCTCTCCGGCACGCGCGCATTCTCGAAGATCACATCATGGATATGCGCGCCCTGCTGGCCCATCTTCTTTTCGGATTTTCCGATGGTGATGCCGGGCGTCTTCGCGGGCACGATAAAGGCGGAGATTCCGCCCGCGCCCTTCTTCGACGGATCGGTGCGCGCCAGAAGCGTGAACATGCCCGCGCGCGCAGCATTTGTGATGAAGCGTTTGGTGCCGTTGACGACATAATCCTTGCCATCATGGACGGCCGAAACTTTTACCGACGCCGCATCGCTGCCTGCGCCGGGTTCGGTGAGCGCAAAGCTCGCCACCATCTCACCGGTCGCGAGCTTGGGCAGCCATTCGTTCTTCTGCGCCTCGCTCCCGAACATCACGATGCCCTGGCTGCCGATGCCAACATTGGTCCCGATCACACTGCGGAACGCGGGCGACGTCTGCCCCAACTCGAAGCAGACGAGGACCTCCTCCTCCATGGTGAGGCCGAGGCCGCCATATTCCGTGGGAATCGAAAGCCCGAACAGGCCCAGCTCGCGCATCTGCGCGATGATGCTGTCCGGCACCTTGTCGTCTTCGGAGACCTTAGCCTCGATGGGCACGCACTCTTCCGTCACGAAGCGGCGCACCGTCTCGATCAGCTGGTTGCGTGTCTCAATGTCCAAAGCCATGGCATTCCCCGGTTTTCGCTGGACCGGAGTTTAGCCCATTCCGAGGCGGCAAAAGCTAGCGGAGAGTCTGACCCGGCTGCATGGCATAAACGCCCACCACGAGGATGTGGTCGGCCTTTTCGCCGTCATCGCCCAGCGGCATGACGAGGCTTTCGTGGAACATGGAGCGGCCGTCGGCCTCGCGCACATACCAGCCGCTATAGGCGAACGGCGCGCGCTTGCGCCAGGTGTTCAAATAGACGTTGTGCAGGATCGAGCCATAGCCCGGCAGCACCAGGTCGATCTGCGTCGTCGTCATGCCCTGCAAGGATGCGCCCTGTGCCTGCACGATGGCGTCGCCCACGATGCGAAATTCGAACTCCGCGCCTTCGCCGATCACGCGCACCAGAACGGTGTTGCGCAAAAGACCGGACATCACCCTTGGCGACATGTCGGCGCGCGACGGCATCGATCGGGCGCCGCGCGCGTTCTCCCAGATGCTCAAAGCCTTTTGGACGAGAGGGTTTTCGATATTGGGCAACGCGATGCTGTGGCGGGGACGCGATGGCGCCTCCGGCTCTTCAACGGCCGCGATTTTGGTGTTCTGCATTGCTTGCCCAAGCCCGACGTCTGCTAGGATCGGCGCAACAGGTTAATTTCACGGTAACGCTCTAGTCGGTTGAAGCCATGCGCCTTTCGGTTCTCGATCAATCGCCCATTCGAAAAGACGGCAGCGCAGCCGATGCCGTGGCGGAAACCATCGCGCTGGCGAAAGCCGCCGAAGCGCTCGGTTATCACCGCTATTGGCTGGCCGAGCATCACAACACCGGCTCCTTCGCCGGCAGCGCGCCGGAGGTTCTGATCGCGCGCGTGGCGGCGGAAACCAAGACGATCCGTGTCGGCTCTGGCGGTGTCATGCTGTCGCATTACAGCCCGCTGAAAGTCGCCGAGCAGTTTCGGATGCTCGAACTGCTCAGTCCCCGCCGCATCGATCTGGGCATCGGCCGCGCGCCGGGAACGGACCAGCGCACCGCACAGGCCCTACAGGCAGGGCCACAGGGCTTCGGCATCGACGCCTTTCCCAGCCAGGTGTTTCTGCTGAAGCAGTTTCTGGAGGACGCGTCGGGTGGTGCGGCCATGCCGGACGATCATCCCTATCGCGGCATTCATGCGATGCCACGCGGCATAACGCGGCCGGAAATGTGGATGCTGGGCTCTGGAATCCACAGCGCGGTCTATGCGGCGCAGCTTGGCCTCCCCTTCAGCCACGCTTATTTCATCAGCCCGGACGGAAGCATGGACGCCGTCGCCGCCTATCGCGAGCGCTTCAAGCCGAGCGTGTGGTGCGACAAGCCGACGATCTCGATGGGCGTGGCCGCGCTTGCGGCGGAAACCGAAGAAGACGCCGCGCGGCTGTCTGCCAGCCGCAATCTGTGGGTCGTGCGCCTGCTGACGGGGCGGCCGATCGCATTCCCTTCGCCGGAGGAATCTCTCGCCTATCCGTTCAACGAACAGGAATTGGCGCTGCTGAAAACCGTGGAGGCGCGATCCGTTGTCGGCACGCCGGATCAGGTGAAAGCGAAGCTGATGCTGCTCGCCAAGCAGCATGGCGCGGAGGAGATGGTGGTCGTCACCATAACGTATGACTATGAATCGCGCCTGCGCTCTTATGAATTGCTGGCAAAGGAATTCGGCCTCTAGGTCACCGGGAGTAATCCGATCATCGCGCCGGTCAGGCCGGACGCCATCGTTCCCGAAAGCAAAGCGCGCATCGCAAGCGGCACGATTTCATGACGGCGCTCCGGCACCAGACCGCTGACGCCCGCGATCATGATTCCCACCGATCCCAGATTGGCGAAGCCGCACATGGCGTAGAGCATGATGAGCCGCGCACGCGGATCGAGCGCGCCTTGCGGCAGGCCGGACAATTTCAGATAGGCGACGAATTCGTTGAGCACCGTCTTGTCACCCATCAACGCACCCGCCGTCGGCGCCTGATCCCATGGCACGCCATAGAGCCAGACTATCGGCGCGAAGATCCAACCGAAGATGCGCTCCACCGTCACGGGCGAGCCCGCAAACTCCGGGAAGTGGCCGAGAATGATGTCGGCCAGCGCGACCAGCGCCACGATCACCAGCAGCATGGCGACGATGGACAGCCACAGTTTCAATCCGTCTTCGGTGCCACGCGCGATGGCGTCCATGCTGGAACGATATTCGAAACCGGGCGCCGCGATTGCGTCGGTCTCGCTGATGCCGGGGATCATGATGCGCGCGATCAGGATGGCCGCCGGCAACGACATGACCGATGCAACCAGAATATGCCCGAGCGCGCCCGGAACGGCAGGCTCGAGGATGGTGGCATAGAGGACGAAGACCGTTCCGGCGACTGTCGCCAGCCCGACGGAGAACAGCATGAACAATTCCGCGCGTGTCAGCTTGGCCAGATAGGGTCGGATCAGAAGCGGCGCTTCGATCATGCCCAAGAAGATTGTCGCCGCGCTGCCCAAACCCACCGCGCCGCCGATGCCCATTGTCTTCTGCAACGCCCATGCGAACCCACCGACGATCAGCGGCAGGATGCGCCAGTACCAGAGCAGCGCCGCCAGCGCGGAGATGACGATCACCAATGGCAGAATCTGGAAAGCGAAGCTCGACATCGCCGCGGGGTTCGCGACTGCAAAAGGCGTTGGCCCACCGCCGGTGTAACCGAACACGAAAGAGGTTCCGGCCTTCGTCGCCGCCGCCAGCGCATCCACCACGCCATTGAGCGAGAACAGAACATCGCGCGCGACCGGGACTTTCAGCAGCAGCAGCGCAATGCCGACCTGCAATCCGAGGCCCACAATCACCGTGCGCCATGGAAAAGCGCGGCGATTCTCGGACAGCACCCAGGCCAGCGCGATGATCGCGACGATCCCCAGCGCCGATTGCAGATGAACGAGCACGACCGCCCCCGATTCGAACCGGTTACCAGCCTGTCACGGCGGCAAAGGGAAAACGAATGGGGCGCGCGTCAAAAACGAATCACGAATCTGCAATCGCAGCCGCGATATTTACCAATCACGCATTGCGTAAAATTTGAACTGTCCCCTGTTGATGAAAGACCATCGCGCGCGGTTTGTGTTTGAGCCGCGCGTTTCGTCTTCCATAGTTTTCCCGTCCCGACTCACCGAGCCAAGGCGGAGAATCGCAATGACGATCGACCCGGTTGTGCTGCTGGCGGAAGAGCTTCGCGCTGCGGAGCAAGCCCTTCACGTCGCCTGCAAGACCGATCGCAATGCCTTGCGCGGCCGCAGCGGCGAGGAAATCTGCGAACTGACTTCGCGGATCAAGGATCTGTCGACCGAGATCATTGAAACAAAGCCCACCAGCGCCCTGGGCGCCAGCGTACTCGTGCGCATGGCGGCGGAACGGCTGCCCTTCGCCTACGCGTCCTATACCAAGCACTTCCATGAAATCGCCGGGCGGCTGGACGAAGGCCAGCGCCTGCTGGCCGATCTCATCTGGCTTCGGGCGATGCGCACGGCGCTATCCGGCGGCTTGTGCGGACGCGAAGGCGCGCGGATCGCGCCGTTGTTGCGACTCGCCATCGAAGGCATTCGGCAGCCTGTCGTGGTTTTCCGCGCAGTGACGCTGGCGCAAGACAGCGCCCATCCCGAAAAGGACGCCGCGATTCAATAACACCGCGGCATGGCGCGCAGCGCCCGGCCATGACACGTTCTGCCTGTTCGATTCGGGCATGGGGATGGCCACCAAACAAAGACCGCAGGAGATCAAGGCGCTGGCGGGTGCGCGCGCGCTGCCGCCCTTGCTGCTGGTGCTCTATCATTTCAGCGAAGGTCATCATTACCAGCACCTGCGCGTGTTCGATCTGTTCGTGGCGAAGGGCTATCTCTGGGTTGAGTTCTTCTTCGCGCTGTCTGGATTCATTCTTACCTACGTCTACGGCGCGCGCACCGATCTGTGGCGGTGGCGATCCTATTCCACCTTCGTGAAGACGCGTCTGGCGCGGCTCTATCCGTTGCACCTCTTCATGCTGTTCTTCATTCTTTATATGGTGGTGATGCTCCGCTGGTTGGCGGAACGCGGCGGCTATGTCTCGATTTTCAACCAGCCCTATCATCAGGCGCTCGGTTTCTGGCCGTTCATCGCCAACCTCTTCCTGGTACAGGCGTGGAACCTCTTCGACAGGCTGACATGGAACGGCGTGTCTTGGTTCGTCAGCGTCGAGTTTTTCCTGTGCCTGATCTTTCCGATCTACATCGCGATCGCGCGCGGCGGATGGTGGCGCGGCGCGTTGTTGATCGTGGCCGGCGCCGCCGGACTTTTCGCGTTGGATTATACCGGCAAGCACGGCCTCGACATCACCTTCCACAATGGCGTGCTGCGCGGCATGGGCGACTTCGCCATCGGCGTCGGCATGGCAAACCTGTATCGCCATATTCGCGCACGCGGCGAGGAGCCGGCGCCGGCGTGGATGCATTCCATCTTCCAGTTCATCGCGGTCCTCGCATTGCTATGGACGATCTATCATTCGGGATGGTCGCATCAATGGCGCGACATTTATGTCGTGCCGCCGATGATGCTGCTGATATTCACGCTGTCCTTCGACCGCGGAACCTTCGCCTGGGTGCTGGACACCAGACCGTTGCAGAAATTGGGCGAGTGGTCCTATGCGATCTATATCGGCCAGACGGCATGGCTGCTGCTCATCCGCTATTTCGAACAGCACTGGTATCCACCGGATACGACGCGCGTGTTCGGCATCCTGTGGCCGGATTTCATCTGGACGCTGGAGCCATTCGTCCTGGTGGCCGTCTGCGCCGCCTGGGGCGCGCTGCTGTCACATTTCATCGAGGAACCGGCCAGCAAAACGCTGCGCAAATGGATCTTCCCGGCGCGTAAACCCGGCGCAGCTTGACCGTCCGGCGGCCTTCCGCCATCAATCCCGCCGACAAATTATCAGCCCGCTGAAGGAGATTTCGCATGGCCATTCGCTACGACAACAAGGTCGTCATCGTCACCGGCGCCGGCGGCGGATTGGGCCGCTGCCATGCCCTCGAATTCGCCAAGCGCGGCGCGAAAGTCGTCGTGAACGATCT
>JANWJQ010000103.1 GCA_025451875.1 Rhizomicrobium sp. | reverse complement strand
TTCGGCGGCAAAGCCCGGTCAGGGCGAGGGCTGCGTTAGAGTTGTTTGTGCATTTCGCTTGTCCTTTTCCTCCCCCGCTTTGCGGGGGAGGTGCTGAGTGAGCATTTCGCGAACGAAGCGGAGGGGGCGGTGTCGGCGCAGAACATTCACCGCCGCGGCCACCCCCTCCGTCACGCGGGCTGCGCCGCGCGCCACCTCCCCCGTAAAACGGGGGAGGAAAAGCAACAAAACCGCCGCTTTTGAGCGACGGCTACGATTTGGGCGCAGTTCGAGAGTTGGGAGTCTTGTACGGGACCACCGTCACGGTGTCAAGTAAATTGGGAAAATTAATTTTAGAACAGGGAATTTAGCCTAAGTATTTGATCCTATTATCGAAACCGCTTATCGCCCTTCGCGCATCTTGGATTGGCGCGCGAAAATTTTTGCGTGCGCGGGAAAATATTTATCACGCGCCCAGAAAGCCTTCGAGCGCATTCACGGTGTTCACGCCCAGATGCTCGATGTTGTAGCCGCCTTCGAACACGAAGACGGCCGGCAATCCGGCACGGCCGATGGCTTCGCCCATGCGCAGGTAATCTTCGGTGCGGATCTTGAAGCGGCAGATCGGATCTTCCTCGAAGGTGTCGAGGCCGAGCGAGACCAGCACCACGTCCGCGCCGAAATCCTTTACCGCCTTCAGCGCGCGATCGAGCGCGTGGGAATATTCCGGCCACGCGGTTTTCTTCGCGAGCGGGAAATTGATGTTCTGCTCCTCGCCAGCACCTTCCCCTCTCTCGTCCGCGTAACCGAGATAATGCGGATAAGCGAAAGACGGATCGGCATGGATGGAGGTGAAGAACACGTCGCTGCGGCGATAGAAGATCGCCTGCGTCCCGTTGCCGTGATGATAATCGACGTCGAGGATCGCGGGGCGGTGGCCCTGATCCAATAGCCACTGCGCTGCGATGGCGACATTGTTGAGATAGCAATAGCCGCCATAGACATCACTGCTGGCATGATGGCCGGGCGGACGGGCCAAGGCGAAGGCAGCGCGTTCACCGCCATGCACCGCTTCCGCCGCCGATAGCGCGATATTTACCGCTTCACGGGCGGCGGTCCACGTGCCTTTGCCGATGGGCGTCGCGGTGTCGAAGCAATAGGAGCCAAGCTGCTTTTCGATGTCGCCGTCGCGCATCTCGCGAAGCCCGCGTGCCGGCCACACAGACGGCACGGCATCGGCATCGTCGTTCCAGTATTTCTCGCGCCACTTGGGATACGCGCCGGTGAGGAAATGCACGAAGGCATTGTCGTGGATGCGCAGGATCGGCTCGTCACTGAATGCCTTGGGCTTCAACAGCGGCCCGATCTTGCGTTCTTCGATGCGGCGCTTCACCTGCTCGACGCGCTCGGGAATTTCCACGGCGGGCGACGCGCGGCCCTGCTCGAACTCTTCCTTCGGCGAATGTTCCAGATGCGTGGCGGCGTAGAAGGTTTTCATTTCGGCTGTCTTTCGACGAGTTTCTTCAGGCGTCCCAGATCGGACTGCAAGGTGCGTTTCAGGAAAGTAGATGCGCCAGGCATTTCCATCACGGAGGCGGTGTTGTTGCGCAGGATAACGTTCGACCCATTGCCGTCCGGCGCGATTTCGTAGGTGACCTCGCCGGTCATCGGGCCTTCGACATATTTCAGCACGAGCTTGCGATCCGGTTCGTATGCGGCGGTTTCCGTCACCCAGGAAAAGTCGCGGCCCCAGAACGCGCCATGACGTTTTACGCGCGTGCCGATCTCTGTCGCGGGTTGTTCGATAGGATCGACTCGTTTTGCGCCATCGATCCAGCGCGGTTCGTTCGCCGGATCGAACATCATGCGCGCCACGATGGCGGGCGGGCGGTCGATCTTCTGCTGCACGACGATATTGGGCATGGCCCGACTATAGAGGCGTTAACCGGCCTGCAAAAGGATCGCGCCGGCCGCGATGCCACCGGCGGCGATCCAGCGGCGCAAGGTCATATGCTCGCCGAGGAAGCTCATGGCGAGCGCGGTGCCGAACAGCACGCTGGTTTCGCGCAGCGCCGCGAGTTGCGCCGTCGCGCCGAAGCGATAGGCGAGCATCGCGGAGCCGTAGGTGGTGATCGAGAGTGCGCCGAGCAGGATTCCGAGTTTCCATTCCTTGCGGGCTTCGATGACGACCGAACGCCCGCGAATGCCCGGCGCCGTCACCAGCACACAGAAGCCGTGCGCCACGAAAAACCACAACACGTAAGAGAAAGGATTGGTCACCGCGCGCACGCCGCTGGCGTCGATCAGCGTGTAGCTGCCGATGGTAAGGCCCGTGGCCAGCGCGAAGGCGATGCCCTTCATCGCGCCTTCGGTGGCGCGGTGCGAGAGGCCGATGGTGATGACGCCGCCGCAGACGAAGGCGATGCCAAGCAGCTGCAAGGCGGGTGGATGCTCGTGCAGGAAGAGCATCGCGCCAATGGCGGTGAAGAGCGGGCCGGTGCCGCGTGCGACGGGGTAGACGGCGCTGAAAGCCGCGCTCTCATAGGACTTCACCAGCAGCAATTCGTAGAGCGCGTGGACGAAGGCGGTGCCGACCAGGAACCAGACCGCGCGCCCGTGCGGTAGCGGCACAAAGAAGAGGGCGGGGGCGACGATAATGGCGGAGAACACGCCGATCAGCAGCCGCATGGCATATTTGTTGTCGGCGCGCTTCGTCAGGATGTTGACGATGGCGTGGACGACAGCGGATAGAAGAATGAGAGACAGGGCGACGGTCACGCCCTCAGCATCGGGAGTGGGACATGGCGGCGCAAGACCTCAATCGCGATCTGATCGGCGTTCCCGGCGGACGTGCCATGATCCAGACGCCTGCATTGATCGTCGATCTTGACGCGATGGAAAGAAACATCGCTGCGATGGCGGCGCATGCGAAGAAGCACAACATCGCGCTGCGTCCGCACGCGAAGACTCACAAATGCTCCGAGATCGCGAAGCGCCAGTTGAAGGCCGGTGCATTGGGCATCTGTTGCGCCAAACTGGGCGAGGGCGAAGCGCTCGCTGATGCGGGGGTCGATTCCATTCTGCTCACATCGCCGGTGGTGACGGAGTTCGGCATTTCGCGCGTGATGACGCTGAACATGAAGATCCCCGAACTGCGCATCACCTGCGACAACGCTTCGGTGGCGAAGAAGCTGGAGGACGCGGCGCGCGCGAGCGGCAAGAAATTGCAAGTCGTGGTGGATATCGATCCGGGCCTTGGCCGCACCGGCATTCGTCCGGGTGAAGGCGCCGTCGCGCTGATCGAACAGATCGTCAAAAGCCCCAACCTCGAATTCGCGGGCCTGCAATGTTACGCGGGCCAGGTGCAGCACATGGAATCGCCGAACGAACGGCGCGCAGCATCGCTCAATGCGATGAAGGAATTGGCAGAGCTGCGCGATCAATTGAAGGCGAAGGGCATCGCCGTGCCGCTTCTCTCCGGCGGCGGCACCGGCACGTTCGACATCGATCCCGATGCAAACACGCTGACGGAGCTTCAGGTCGGCTCCTACATCTTCATGGACAAGCAATACAACGATGTGTGGGAGAAGCCGGGCCAGCGCCCGCCCTTCGAGCCATCGCTCTTCGTGCAGACAACCGTCATCAGCGCGAATCGCGAAGGGCTGGCGACGACCGATGCGGGCTTCAAGGCGTTCGCGACGGATGCGGGAAGCCCCGCGATTTCCAGCGGCGCACCGGAAGGCGCGAACTATTTCTTCTTCGGCGACGAGCAGGGCGGGATCTTCTATCCCGCCGCGAACGGCAAACTGGATGTCGGCGCTGTGATCAACTGCATCGTGCCCCACTGCGATCCGACTGTGAATCTCTACGATCGCTACCACTGCGTGCGCGGTGATGTTCTTGAATCCATTTGGACAATCGAGGCGCGCGGCTGTTCCGCCTAGCCATCAAATTTCCTTATTCGTGAATCGCACGTTCATTTTGGGTTCAGCCACCAAACGCCATCTTCTGCGTTAAGATCAGGACGATCTTGGGAACAGAGGATTCAGGGCAATGAAGAGCTTCGGCAAATTGGCTTTCGGTGCGCTCATGCTGGCCGGTACGGCGGTGGGCACCACGGTTGCGACGACCGCCCCTGCGGACGCGCACGTTTCGGTGGGTATCGGTATCGGCGTGCCGGGACCGGGCTATTACGGGCCGCCGCGTCCGTATTACGCCAATCCGTGCGACAGCCCGCGTTACCGCTATTACCACAGGGGTTATTGCTACGGTTATGGACCGGCTTATTACGGTCCCACCTACTACGGCTATTACGATCAGGGCTATTACGGTCCCGGTTATTATGAGCCGGTCGTCGGCGGCTTCTGGTTTACCGACAGCTTCGGTCACCGCCGCTGGCACGGTGGCTCTTTCCACGGCGGCGGATTCCACGGACGCGGCGGCTGGCATGACGGCGGCCACGGTGATTGGCATGGCCGCGGCCACGGTGATTGGGATGACGGCGACAGACATCACCACTAATTGAGTCTGCCTTCGCCTCGAGTCAGGCGAACACAGATTCGGCAACCGGCCTCGGTGAGCGATCACCCGGGGCCGGTGTGCTTTTGCGGTGGTGCCGAAGCATCGTTGAACTGTTGATTATTCACAATGTCTTCTGGTTCATGGCGCGTTCAGAAGGGCTCCCACATTGTAGCTCCCGGCGATAAGCCGCTGTTCAATTTCGGGAGAACCAGAATGAAATCCATTTTCAGCATGAGCGTTGCGGCGGCCACATTGTTGGGCGCTGCGACGTGTTTGAGCGCGTCTGCCGAGGCGCGTACGGACTTCAGCATCAGCATCGGCGTGCCCAATGCCGTGGGGTTCGACTATTCCAGCGGCGGCTATTGCGACAGCTATGGCTGCCCGGACGAATATTGGGGCTACCCGGTTTGGTATGGACCGGTCTATTGGCGCGGCACCTGGTATCGCGGCCCGGTTTATTACCGCGAGGATTCCGGGAGCCGGCAATACTGGATCGCCGGCGGATGGCATCACGACCAGTGGCGCGGTTCGCGTCCGGATTGGTGGTATCGCGGCCATTACTATGCAGGCCCGGCGCTCGGCTATGACTACTACCGGGGCCACGGTTTCCGTCATGACCGCGACCATCATTGGCGTGGCAATTACTGGCGCGGCCACGACAATCGCAATGGCGACAATGGCGGTGTGGGCTTCTTCCTGGGCGGCGATCGTCATGACCACTATGGCAACGACAATCGTGACCGGAATGATCGTCACGGCGATTGGCAAAACAGCGGCGGCGGCCAGGATGGGAACGATCGTCATGACTACTATGGCAACGACAATCGTGACCGGAATGATCGTCACGGCGATTGGCAAAACAGCGGTGGCGGCCAGGATGGGTACGATCGTCATGACCGCAACGGCCAGCAGGGTGGCAACGGCAATTGGCAAAACGATGGAAGCGGCCGCGATGCGAACGGCCGCAACGATCGTGGCGGCAATTCCGGCTGGTCTCAGCAGCGCGATCAGCGTGGCGTAACGACCACGACAACCGCCAGCCCGGCGGCGGTCTACAATGCCCAGACCGGCAATGCGGCTCACGGTGCGAATGGCAGCAACAATACCGACAACACCTCCGGCAACGATTCCGAAGGTCACCACCACCATCATCACGATCAGAACGACAACACTGATAACAACGGTCACTGATCGGACGTATTGACGCGGGAAGGGCCCGGCAGCGCCGGGCCCTTTTCGTTTGTGCCCCTGCCCTGATAGCGTTGTCGCCGGTATTTTGAGGCGGGACCATCATGCTGCAGCCCAACGACATCTCCTCCTTCTGGCTGCCGTTCACGCCCAATCGCGCCTTCCAGGCCAGTCCCCGCATGCTGGTGCGCGCGGACGGCATGTATTTCTACGATGAGACGGGGCGCGCGCTGCTGGATGCTTGCGCAGGTCTGTGGTGCTGCAATGCCGGGCATGGCCGCAAGCCGATCGCCGAAGCGATTTCCAGGGCGGCGCATGAACTCGACTTCGCGCCGACCTTTCAATTTTCACACCCGATGGCCTTTGCACTCTCGCAACGCATCGCGGCGATGGCGCCGGACGGGATGGATCATGTCTTCTTCGTCAATTCCGGATCGGAAGCGGCGGACGCGGCGCTGAAGATCGCGCGCGCCTATTTCCACAAGATCGGGCAGGGCAGCCGCTTTCGCATCATCGGCCGCGAGAAGGGCTATCACGGCTCGACCATCGCGGGCATCGCGATGGGCGGCATCGGGAACAACCGCAAACATTTCGGTCCGCTCATTCCCGGCACCGACGATCACCTTCCGCTGCCTTATGATGCGGCGACGATGCGCTACACAAGAGGCGAGCCGCAGAACCTTGAGAAGTATGCCGATGCGCTGGAAGGCCTGGTCGCGCTGCACGGCGCAGAAACCATCGCTGCGGTCATCGTTGAGCCGTTCTCCGGTTCGGGCGGCGTTTACGGTTCGTCGAAAAGCTATTTCCAGCGGCTGCGCGCGATCTGCGACAAGTACGGCTTCCTTTTGATCTTCGACGAAGTCATCACGGGCTTTGGCCGCATGGGCTATGGCTTCGCGGCGGAACGCTATGGCGTAACGCCGGATATCATCAATTTCGCCAAGGGTGTGACCAGCGGCGCCGCGCCGATGGGCGGCTCGATCATCGCCAACAAGATCTACGATGCGTTCATGAGCAACAGCGGCGGCGAGAACAATATTGAGCTCTTCCACGGCCACACCTATTCGGCTCACCCGCTCGCCTGCGCCGCGGCGCTGGCAACGCTCGACATCTATCGCGATGAAGGTTTGTTCGAGCACGCGCTGAAAATGGAAAAGGTTCTGGAAGACGCCGTGCATTCGCTGAAGGGCGCGCCGTTCGTCGCCGACATCCGCAACCCGGGCTTCGCGGCGGGCATCGAGCTGGAAGCCGATCCGAAAGCGCCGGGCCGCCGTGGGCTCGACGCGATCAAGCTTGCCTTCCATGAGCAGAACATGGTGGTCCGCGTGGGCGGGGACACGATTGCGCTTTCGCCGCCGCTTATCGCCACCGAATCCGACGTTTCGAAAATCATCGATGGAATCCGCGGCGTTCTGTCCAAATTGAACTGAGGCGAACGATGCTTGCGCTGAAGCGGCTGGGGCTGCTCATTTTCGTGCTGGCATTCCCGCCCCTGACGGCAGTTTTGCTATACTTTGGATCGGTCGCTTTGCTCGCGGCGACAAATCGGGTAATCGACCCGCAAATTCTCCGGACAGCGGCCATCGCGGATTGGGTAGCGTTCTTCTTTTTCTGCGTGCTCGAGGCGAAAAACCGCTGGTCTTCCTGATCTCATAGAGAGGCAAGTCATGCGCATCGGCGTTCCCAAGGAAATCAAGAACCACGAATACCGCGTCGGCATGACGCCCGCCGCCGTGCGCGAACTGACCGCGCGCGGCCACGAAGTGTTCATCGAAACGCAGGCCGGCGAGGGGATCAGCCTGCACGATGAGATGTACACGCGCGTCGGCGCGAAGATCCTGCCGAACGCCGATGAAGTGTTCGCCAAAGCCGACATGATCGTGAAGGTGAAGGAGCCGCAGCCGGTCGAGATCAAGCGCCTGCGCAAGGATCAGGTGCTGTTCACCTATCTGCACCTGGCGCCCGATCCGGAGCAGACCAAGGGCCTGCTCGACAGCGGCGCGATCTGCATCGCCTATGAAACCGTGACCGACCGCTTCGGCGGCCTGCCGCTGCTGGCGCCGATGAGCGAAGTCGCCGGCCGCATGTCGATCCAGGCCGGCGCGCATTCGTTGGAGAAGGCGCAGGGCGGCATGGGCATGTTGCTCGGCGGCGTGCCGGGCGTTCCGGCCGCGAAGGTTGTCGTGCTCGGCGGCGGCGTCGTCGGCACCAACGCCGCGCGCATGGCGATGGGCCTTGAGGCGCATGTCTCCATTCTCGATGTGTCGTTGCGCCGCCTGAACGAACTGGACCTGCAATTCGGTGCGATGCTGAACACGGTGTTTTCCACCATCGACTCCATCGAAGAGCATGTCGTGAACGCCGATCTCGTCATCGGCGGCGTGCTGCTGCCGGGCGCGGCCGCGCCCAAGCTCATCACGCGCAAGATGGTGAGCCAGATGAAGAAGGGCTCGGTCATCGTGGACGTCGCGATCGACCAGGGCGGCTGCGCGGAAACGAGCCATGCCACCACCCATGCCGACCCGACCTATATGGTCGATGGCGTGGTGCATTATGCCGTGGCGAACATGCCGGGCGGCGTGGCGCGCACCTCGACCTTCGCGCTCAACAACGCGACCTTGCCGTTCACCCGTGCGCTCGCCGAACTCGGCGCGGAAGCGGCGATGAAGAAGGATCCGCATCTGCGCGCGGGCCTCAACGTCTACAAAGGCACGCTGACCTATGGTGCGGTCGGCGAAGCACAGAACATTCCGTCCAAGACGGCGGAAAGCGTGCTGGGGATCAACTAAGCCCGCATCGCGTCCCGCAAGGGACGGAAGCTTATGAGCTTGATGCCCTGCGCGGCGATTTGTTCGCGCAGGGCATTGCTTTTTGCGGCGGCATAATCGCCCACGCGGATGTCCGCTTCGGTTTTGTCGTAACCGCGAAGTTCTGGCCCGTCTTGCACGGGATGCAGGATGAATTCGCTTACACCAGCTTCGAGCTTGTCCAGAAAGCGCGGCAGGAGTTTTTCCGTCGGCTCACCCCACTGGAATGCGAAGTCATCGGGATAGAACACGCCCGCCTTGTCCGCCGACGCGCGGCAGCCGAAGCCGAGGCGTTCGTCCATTTTTGCGCTCACCATGCGCAGCGGCAGGCGGTAGTCCGCCGCCAATTTCAGATAAATCGCGTAACAGGCAGGATTGATCTGCATCGTGCCCATGTGGGCGTCGAGATGGGTGACGTCGATGCCCCAACGACGCGCCTGTTCGATCTGCGCGCGGCATTCTGCTTCGACGTCTTCGAGCTTCGCTTTCTGCCAGACTTCCGCCGCCGTGCGCGGCATGAAGCCGTCCGCGTCATGGAGGGATTTCGCGCCGGTGAGCGCGCGCCAGCGATAGCCTGGATATTCGCAGGTCAGGGTGAGGTGGATTCCGATATCGAGATCGCCGCACATATCCGCCGCCTCGCGGGCCCAAGGGCAGGGCACCATAAGCGTGGCGCTGGTGGCGATGCCATTGCGGATGGAATCGTCGATGGCGAGATTGGCCGAATGGCTGGAGCCGAGATCGTCGCAGTTCAGGATAAGGAGGCGCGCGTCGCTGCCATATCCCAGTTTTTCCGTCAGCGTTTTCATTCGTGTTCTCTTCTCGCTCCGCTATCCTAGAATGTGAGAGAGGATGGGACCATGCCGCAAATCCGGCCGTTGCGCCGAGAAGACCGCGACGCGCTTTACGCGATCTGCCTGAAGACCGGCGATGCCGGGCAGGATGCAACGGCGCTTTATCGCGATCCCGAACTGCTCGGCCATCTCTATGCGGGGCCCTATGCGGCGCTGGAGCCGGAAAGCGGCTTCGTGCTGGAAGACGAAGAGGGTGTCGGCGGCTACATCATTGGTGCGCGCGACACATATGCGTTCGAAAAACGGCTGGAGGCGGAATGGTGGCCGGGATTGCGCTTGCGTTATCCCAATCCTGAAACTTTATCGGAGCCGGAGCGTCACCTCGCGCAATCCCTTCACAAGCCCTGGCGCACGCCCAGGCGCATCACGGAGCCTTATCCATCGCATCTGCACATCAATCTGCTGCCGCGCTTTCAAGGCGGATGGGGCAGGCGCATGATGGATGCCTGGCTCGCGGCGATGCGCGAGCGCGGATCTCCCGGCGCGCATCTGGGCGTCGGCATGCGCAACGAACGCGCGGTGCGATTTTATCTCGCCTACGGGTTCATGGAATTCCAGCGCTGGAACGATGTTCTGATGTTGGGCATCAAGCTCTGATCGTTACCGCGCCAGCTCACCCCAAAACGTCATGGCCGCCCACCGTGGCCATCCATTTTCCAGAGACAGAGCGTTACCTGCACCGCTTCTGGAAAATGGGTGGCCGGGACCAGCCCGGCCATGACGAATGAAAATTAAATTGTCGCGCCGCCGTCGCAGACGATGGTCTGGCCGGTGGTGAACGATCCGGCCTTCGAGGCGAGGAATACGGCCGCGCCCGCAATCTCGTCCGGCTCGCCAATGCGGCGCAGCGGTGCGCCGGAGGTCGAGCGTTTCAGCGTTTCCGGATTTTCCCATAGCGCCTTGGCGAAATCGGTCTTGATGAGGCCCGGCGCGATGCAGTTGGCGCGGATGTTGTGCGGGCCATATTCCACCGCGATGTTGCGGGCGAGCTGCATGTCCGCCGCCTTGGATATGCAATAGGCGCCGATCACGGGCGAGCCGCGAAGGCCGCCGATAGACGACACGATGATGATGGAGCCGTCCTTGCGTTCCACCATTTCCGGCAGCACCTGCTGCGAGAGCCAGTGGTTGGATTTGATGTTCGCGCCCATGATCTTGTCGAAGGCTTCGTCGGGAATGCCCATCTGCGGGCCGTAATAGGGGTTGAGCGCGGCGTTGCAAACGAGGACGTCGATCCTGCCCCATTTGGCGCGCGTCTGCTTCACAAGGTTCTCGATCTGCTCCTTGTAATTGATGTTGCAGGCGACCGGGATCGCGACTTCTTTTCCGCGCTCCTTGTTGATGTCGTTCGCCACCTTCTCGCAGGCATCGGCCTTGCGGCTGGAGACGACGACCTTTGCGCCATGCTCGGCGAAACGGTGCACGATGGCTTCGCCGATTCCCTTTGTGGAGCCGGTGACCAGCGCCACTTTGTCCGTAAGATCGAACAGATTCATAAAGTCCTCCCAATGGATCGAAATATCGTTCGGGCGCATTGTTAATCGTGCGGAGGCGATCCGACAAACCGCTGCCACATTTGGGCGTTTGGGTGCGGTGGCTCGATGGAGATTGGGATGAAAAGACTGGCTGTTCTGGGTGTTTGTTTCGCGCTGGCCGCCTGCGGTGGCGCCCCGCGCGGCCGCGACTACGGCCCGCCGCCTCCGCCATCCAATTACGGGCCGCAGCGGCCTTATGCTTCCACGACGCCCCCGGCGGCAGCCGAGCCGTCACGTCCCATGACGCCGCCGAAGGTCGCGAGCGCGGGTCCGCTCAAGACTGCGATGGTCGGCGCTTATATGGACAATCAGGAAGCCGAATTGCGCCGCGCGATGCATGGCACAGGCGTTCTGGTGGCGCGGCCGGGCGATGACATCGTGCTGCATCTGAAGAGCGATGAGATGTTTGAAGGCAATAGCTTCGACCTCAGCACGCGCGCGAAAGATATCCTGTGGCGGCTGGCGCCGGTATTGCGCCACTTCGATCATACGGTTGTTTATATCGACGCCTATACCGATACGAGCGGCGCCGCGGACAAAAACATGGAAGTCTCCCGCAAGCGCGCATTCACGATCGGCGGACAGCTGGTAAAGGATGCGGTTCCGCTATCGAGGTTGCAGGCGCACGGCTATGGCGAAGACAACCTGAAGGTCAAAACCGGTGACCAGGTGAACGAGCCGCGCAACCGCCGCATTGAAATCCGGATCGTTGCGCGCGCTAATGGCTGAGTGAATCGCTTCGGCGTCCGGAGGCTCCCCATGAAAAGACTCCTCGTTCCTGCTGTCATGCTCACGGCGCTCCTCGCCGGATGCACGACCTATGACGACGCGAACCACGGCATGTGGACGATGACCCGTCACGGCCAGGAAGTGGACTATGAGTTCATGGACGAAGTTCTGTTCGACTATGACTCCGCCAACCTGTCGCCGCGGGTATACGACGCCATTGCAAGCATCGCGGAGGAGGTACGCCATCGCCCGCACTGGCTGGTGGCGGTGGATGGCTACACGGACACAGTGGGTTCGCAGGACTACAACATGCCGCTGTCGCGCGACCGCGCGCAGGCTGTCGCCGATGCGCTCGTCCACAATGGCGTGGACAAGCACCGCATCAGCGCGCAGGGCTTCGGCAAGACGCATCTCGCCGTGCCGACGGGCGACAATGTGCGCGAAAAGCGCAACCGCCGCGTCGTGATCCGCCTCTTCCCGCCGGATAGGTAGGCTTATTTCTTCAACGCCGCATCGATCTCGTCGTTCATGCCCAGATCGCCGGGTTCGACGCGCGAGCCATATGTGCCCGCGATCGTGCCGTCCCTGTTGAACAGGTATTTGTGGAAATTCCATTTGGGGGCGGCGGCTTCGCCAAGCTCATGCGCCACCCATTTGTAGAGCGGGTGCGCATCGCTGCCGATGACATGCTCTTTCGCCGTCATCGGGAAGTCCACGTTGAAGCGGGTTTCGCAGAAGGTCTTGATCTCGTTCTCCGTGCCCGGTTCCTGCGCGCCGAAATCATTGGCGGGAACGCCCAGCACGACGAGACCGTCCTTGCCTTTCGCTTTCCACAAGGCTTCGAGGCCGGAATATTGCGGCGTCAGCCCGCACTGGCTGGCGACATTCACCACCAGCAGCGCCTTGCCTTTGAATTGCGACAGCGGCAGCGGCTTGCCGTCGATGGAGGTGAAGGAGAAATCATAGGCGGTCTTGCTCATCGCATCCTCGTGAGGTGGGGCCATGTTGATCGTCCGCCCGTTGCCGCCTAAAGATCAAGCCCATGCGAACGCTTCTTCTCGCCTTTCTGTTTGCCGCTGCCTCTTCTCCGGCGCTGGCCGATTGTTCAACACTTCACCAGCCGCGAAATGCGGCGGGCGTGATGGCGGCGGAGAATGCGTGGGTGCATGCGCTGACGACGAAGGATGCGAAGATGCTTTCCTGCATCCTCGCGCCGGGTTTCATGGATGTGGCATGGAACGGCGACCTTCATTCGCGCAGTGAAATTCTCGCCGCGCTGCCCAAGCGCCCGGCCAACGGCATCAAGCTCAGCAACCTGAAAGTCGAACTCACCGGCGACCGGGCCATCGCGCGTGGCGTGAACACGGCGACCAAGCCGGATGGCGGTCTGCTGGGCCGTGTGAAGTTCGAGGATATCTTCCAATACCGCGACGGCATGTGGCGTGCGCTCACCGCGCAGGAAACGCTGCTGCGTTAGCGCGAGTAGCGGCCGAATAATTCCACAAGCTCGTCGAATTTCTTTTTCTGGTCGCCAGCGTCGCCACTTTCGATGGCGTGGGCCACGCAATGGGCGGAGTGATCCTTCAGGATCTGCTCCTCGACCTTCTTGAGGGCTGCCTTGATCGCCTGGATCTGGTCCAGGACGTCGATGCAGTAGCGCTGCTCTTCCACCATGCGGGCCACGCCGCGCACCTGGCCCTCGATGCGGGACAGCCGGGAGATGAGTTTCGGATCGCGGTGCGTCATCGCGTTACGCTCTAGCAGAATATACCCCCTAGACTATTCCGCCGTGCTTCTCAGAGGAACCACCCATGCCACAGTTTCTGACGTTCACCGATGCAATAGTTCAGTGCGACATCACCATCGCGGACCGCTGCGGATCGAAATCCCGATAAAGGTCCGGATTGGGCGCGCCCTCCACCATGAGCACGCCCCCGAGCCCGCGTTCGACCCGCGAGAGCGCGTGATCGACCAGCATGAACTTTCCGGGCACCGGCACCTTCAGATCGGCGACCGTGGCGCCGCCGGGCGGCACCGACACGGTCTGAACATCATGGACCGGGGGGCTTGTGAAGGAGCCGAGATTGTAAACGCGGTCAAACACGGCGCCCACCACATGGAACGATGAAGTCTTGTTTGGTCCCGCGTCTCCGAAGAAGATGCGCACGGTGTCGCCTGTTTTTGCATGCAGCGGCTTTCGGTCCGACAAGGCGCCGACAGCGCCGTTGAAAACGTAATAGTCGGGCGTCTCATTCATCAGCTTTTCATAGCTCTGGGTCTGCGAGCCTTTGCTACCGAATGCAGCTTCCGTGTAGATCTCGCTCTGCATCACGTAGAATTCGTGATCGGCCTTGGGCAGGCCGCCCGCGGGTTCGACCAATATCAGGCCATACATGCCATTCGCGATGTGCTGAGCGGCCATCGAAACTGCGCAATGATAGACATAGAGACCTGGATGTTCGGCGCGGAATTCAAAGCCGCGCGTTTCGCCGGGCCCCGCTTCGGTGGCTTTGGCGCCGCCGCCCGGTCCCTGCACGGCATGAAAATCAACGTTGTGACTCATCATGCTGTTGGCATCGTTCGTCAGCTGAACATCTACGATGTCGCCGGTGCGCACGCGAACAAAAGGTCCGGGCACTTTTCCGTTGAAGGTCCAATAGCGATAGGTCGTTCCATCGGCGAGTTGTCCCGTGACTTCGATCGTCGTGAAATTCACTTTGATCTTGCGGGGACCGCGTGCGCCAACCGGAGGCGGCAAGTCCGTCGGATCGCGCACAATGTCGATGACGCCCTTGTCCTTCGGAATGCGCTCCGCAATCGTTCCGGACAGCGGCGGCGCGGTATAATCAGCCGGGAGCGAAGGAGCCGCCGTCATTGCCGGCTCTGTGGATGGACTCACCACGGGGGCGCCTTTCGTCCATCCGATCAAACCGATTGCGAAAATGGCTGCAACCACCGCCAGAAGTGGTTTGTCGTTTTTGTCGCTGAAAAACACGGAAATTTCCCTTCGCTGACTAGCGTAGGAATTCATGTAGAAAATCGAAGGGCAGTATCGATTGATGCGAGTCAAAGATGCGGAGAACTACGTATGCGGCAAAAGTCTCGCTGAAAAACAAAATGCTTTGCCGTTCACACTGCAGTTTGCGTGCGCGTTTTTGAATCCTCTGGTGGTCCCGCTGGCTTTCCCGCGCAAGCATTCGTTCTTTGCGCCCGCACCGACGGCAACTATCCCATAGAGGCGCTGGCCAGCTACGCCAGACTTGTTCGCTTGTTGCCCCGCCTCCAGGAACCGGAAGCATTGTGCCGGTCAGTTGACCGCCCACGGCGGTCTTCAAGGTCATCGTAAGCCGCGTTTTCCGAGGCGTTCCGGGGCCTTTACCGGCCGTCAAGGTTAAGGAATTGGAAACGGGCGGCGTGGGAGGATCGGCCAGAATCAGGCCAGAGCCTTGCCAATGACCAATGCCATCATTGTCTTTACCAGCGCGATGCTCGCCGCGATCGGCAGCCTGCTGCTTGCCATCTTCAATGTGGTCGAATTCCCCGTTGCGATCCTTGCCGGTGCCGCGGTGTTTCTCGGCATCACGCAGATCCACGCCGCGATGCTGCGCAGGAACGAGAAGCGTCAGACACGCACGGAGATCGCGCGTCTGAAACAGGCCAACAAGGAAATCCGCGTCGCATTGCAGGAAACGCACGGCCATATCGAGGCCGTGAAAGCATCCGTCGAAGCGAAAGCCACGGCGCAGAGCAAGAAGATCGTCGCCGAACTGCAGGTTCTGGAAAGCCTGATGCGCGATTTCGCGGGCAAGATCGCGACGTCGGCGCGTGCCGCCGCGGTTGCCGGTCCCGCCGAACAGATCATGGAGCGCCGCACTGCCGCGAGCGCCAAGAATTATCTCGAAACATTGGGCGAGCCGGAGCTGCTGGAAACCATCCGCGCCGCGCTGGAAGAAAACCGCGTCGATCTCTATTTGCAGCCGATCGTGAGCCTGCCGCAGCGCAAGCTGCGCTATTACGAAGCCCTGTCACGCCTGCGCGCGGAAGACGGCGCTGTGATCATGCCGGCGCAGTATATGAAAGTGGCCGCGCCCGCGGGCCTGATGAGCGTGGTGGACAATCTATTGTTGTTCCGCTGCGTGCAGATCGTGCGCCGCCTGACGGTGAAGACCAAAGAGATCGCGGTGTTCTGCAACATCTCCGGCGACACGCTTGCGGACCAGGAGTTCTTCCCGCAATTCCTCGAATACATGCACCACAACCGCGACCTGGCGAGCCAGATCGTGTTCGAATTCAGCCAGGCCGCCGTGACCAAGGCGGGGAACCAGGGCGATTCAAACCTGATGTATCTGTCCAATCTCGGCTTCGCGCTGTCGATGGATCATGTCGACAATCTCGCGCTGGATTTCGCCAAGATGAAGGGCCTCGGTTTCCGCCACATCAAGGTGCGCGCGCAGACGCTGACGGGCGGCATGCAGGGCGCCAACGCGCTGGTGGCCGCCGAAGATTTCAAGAAGCTTCTGTCGCGCCACGGTCTGAACCTGATCGCCGAACGCGTCGAAGACGAGAAGACCGTCGTGCAGCTGCTCGACTACAATGTGGACTTTGCGCAGGGCTATCTGTTCGGCGAGCCGCGCGCGGTGCGTGACGATCAGGTCCGCGTGCCGGAATTCGTGGCGCCGGAACGGCCTGCTTCTATTGTGCCGTTCATCAAGCGCAGCGCCTAAGCCGCATTGACCGGGCGGGCGCGGCCATGCGATCCGCTTTCCCATGACGAAGATCATCGCAGGCCTGCGCGAAATCGCGCCGACATATGATGCACTGGTGTGCGACGTATGGGGCGTATTGCATAATGGCCATTCGGCTTTTGCTGATGCCTGCGCGGCGCTGAAGACCTTCAAGGAAAACCACGGCCCGGTGATCCTGCTCACCAATGCGCCACGTCCTGTGAGCGACGTGGAAGAGTTGTTCGTAAAAAAATACGGCGTCCCGCTGGACTGCTACGACACCATCGTGACCTCCGGCGTCGCCACGCGCGACGATCTGGTGGAGCGGACGAAATCACACCGCCTTGCCATGCTGCATCTGGGACCGGAACGGGATAGCGGTATCTTCGGCGGTTTGAACATCGATACCGTCGATGTCGAACAGGCCGAGATTGTGCTTTGCAGCGGCCTCTATGACGACGATACCGAAACACCTGCCGACTACGCGCCGCTCCTGGAGAAGATGAAAGCACGCGAGCTGACGATGATATGCGCCAATCCGGACTGGGTGGTGCAGCGCGGCGGCAAGCTCGTCTATTGCGCGGGCGCGGTCGCCAACGAATATGAGAAGATCGGCGGCCAGGTAATCTATTACGGCAAACCGAAGACGGCGATTTATGATTATGTCCGCACCGCAGCGAAAGGCGCAAAGAATCTGCTGGCGATCGGTGACGGGATGCACACCGACATCAAGGGCGCCAACGCCGCCGGGATCGACGCGCTGTTCATCGCTGACGGCGTGCATGGCGAGGATGTGGCTGAAATGACCGAGCGGCATCTGGGCGAATTGTTCGCCAAAGCGGGCGTGCAGGCCAAAGCGGCGATGCGCGCGCTTGTCTGGTAGGCTTGCCGCCGATAAGAACCGGACAGCCGCAAACGGAGCGCCGCCATGACCTATTACATCGACGACCTGAAGCCGGGCATGAGCGAAAGCTACAGCCGCACGGTCACCGAGGAAGACGTCCAGAAATTCGGCGAAGTCTCCGGCGACATGAACCCTGTCCATTTCGACGAAGCCTATGCGCGCAAGACCATCTTCCGCGGCCGCGTAGCGCATGGCGTCATCACGCTGAGCTATATCTCCAAGGTGCTGGGCATGCAGATTCCCGGCCCGGGCACGATCTTCATGGGCGCGACCACGAGTTTCAAATTTCCGGTACGCATCGGCGACACCGTGGTGACGACCTGCACGGTGAAGAGTGTGGAGCCGGTGAAGCGCCGCGTGACCTTCGACTGCGTGTGCAAGGTGGGCGACACCGTGGTGGTGGAAGCTGAAACGCTGGTCATGGCGCCATCCCGCCCGAAAGCCTGACCTGACGCGCATGCGCATCTTCCGCCACTACAATGACGTGACCGCCGACAGCAAAGGCGCGGTTGTGGCGATCGGCAATTTCGACGGCGTGCATCGCGGGCATCAGGCGCTGATCGCGAGAGCCCGGGCTCATGCAGCGGCCCGTAATGCGCCGATGGGCGTTCTGGCGTTCGAACCGCATCCGCAGGAATTCTTCCGCCCGTCGCCGGAGAGCTTCCGTCTCACGCCGTTCCGCACCAAAGCACGGCTGATCGCGGAGCAGGGCGCCGATGTGATGTATGCGCTCGCCTTCGATGCACAGATGGCTTCCAAGAGCGCGCAGGAATTCGTGCTCGATGTTCTCGTCGGCGGGCTGGGCGTTTCTTGTGTCGTGGTGGGTGCGGATTTTCAGTTCGGCAAAGGCCGCAGCGGCGATGCTGCCGTGCTCGGCTATATGGGCGAGATGGAAGAATTCGGGGTCGAGATATTCGAGCCGGTAATGGAAGATGGCGTGGAGAAAATCTCCTCCACGCATATCCGCGAGGCGCTGAAGGCGGGAAAGCCCGATGTAGCGGCGAAACTTCTCGGCCATTACTGGTCTGTGGAATCGCGGGTGGAACACGGCGACGCACGCGGGCGCACCATCGGGTTTCCCACCGCGAACATGCGCATAACCGATACGCTGAAACCGGCCTATGGCGTTTATGCCGTTCGGGCTACGATCTATGAAGACGACAAGCCGGTAGGCCATCACGACGGGGTCGCGAATTTTGGCATCCGCCCGATGTGGGAAACCAAAGAACCGCTTCTGGAAACCTGGCTGTTCGATTTCAACGGCGATCTATATGGAAAGCACATGGCAGTGGAATTCGTGCATTACATTCGGGGCGAGGCGAAGCTGGA